>NZ_LTCZ01000410.1:0-31163 GCF_001583455.1 Rhodococcus sp. LB1
CAGGGATACCGAGATCTGAAAGACGGCAAGAACATCCGAGGCGTCATCCTGTTCGACTGAGGATGACCGTTCGAGACCGAAGGACCGCCCGGGAGGATCCCGGGCGGTCCTTCGGCTACTCCGGAGCAACGAGTAAGCGGGGTTCCAGGCTCGACGTCTCGGTCTCGACGGCACGGGTGACGCGCATGAGGGCCGTCGCCACCACCGCTGCCAGCACGAGAGGCACGATGACCGCGAGGTACATCGTGCGCGGCGTCATCACGCTGAGCGCGTAACCCGCGATGATCGGCGACAGAATGGCTCCGCCACGTGCGACGCCCATCATCACGCCGTATCCCTGGGCACGGGCGAGCACGGGGTAGACCGCCGTCGAGGTCGAGGTGTACCCGGACATGGCGGCGTAGGTGCCGCCGCCGAGCAACCCCGCCGTCGCCAGTGCGAACGGGCCCTGAAGCGTGACCGCGAAACCCGCGATTGCCACGGCGGACACGACGGAGGTGACGAGCGCGATCCGCGCCCCGGGGAACCGCAACCCGAAGGCACCGAACAAACATCCCCCGACGACCGCACCGAAGCTGATCATGATGCCGGCGAGAGCGCCGCTGCCCGCGTCACCACTGGCGTCCTTGATGAGCTGCGGTGTCCAGGTGCTCACGAAGTAGTACCCGGCGGTGAGCATCGAATACCCGAACGCCAGGAGCACGGTACGAGATCGCAGTTCCCTGCCGAGCAAACGGGTCGCGCGATCCGGTGCGGCGACCGCCGGATCGGACTGCCCCTTCGTGCCCTTCCGGGCGAGGAAGTCCTCCGATTCCCGGAGGAACGCGGCGGTCACGACGAACGACAGGACCCCCAGCGTCGAGCCGATCCAGAACATGCCCTGCCATGCCCCACCCGCCACCGAGACGAGTCCCGCGCCGGCGAACCCGGCAAGCATCGTGCCGAGCGGGTACCCGATCATGACCAGCCCGAGCGCCACACTTCGCCGATTGGGCGGGACGGCCTCCTGGCACAGGACGATGATGACGACGCTGATGGTCCCGATCGCGATGCCCGTGACGAATCGGGTCACGAGGAGCGTCTCGAAACCGGTCGAGAGCGCCGACGCCGCCAGTCCGGCGGTGTTGGCGGCAAGGCCGGCCAACAGGACGCGTCGTCGGCCGATGACATCCGCGAAACGGGCGAGGCCGATCGCGCCCACCGCCATTCCGGCGAGCGCGGCGCTGATCAGGTAGCCCTTCTGCGGATTGGTGGCAAACCCTTCCGGTAGGTGCGGCATCGCAAAACCCATCACGAGGACGTCATAGCCGTCCAGCATGTTCAGGAACATGCAGAAGAACACGGTCGCAATCTGATACGGGCGCACACCCGCCCTCGCCGTCCCATCCTTCGTACCGGTCATCAGGTCCCTCTCACTCGACTCGTCGACGTGTCCGCGCGCAGTCCGTCAGGAACGACCGACCCCCGCGGCACATGCGATCTGGATCACAGTGGAAGAAATATATGATGCGTTGTGGATTATGTCCAGGTGATGCGCAATATTTCCCGGCGGTGGTACGAGCATCGACTCACAGGAAGGCGCGACGCCGCACGACAGCGGCCGGCAGGTCAGCCTTGCCGGGCGCCGCGGTCGAGCAGCGGGGCGCGAATGGTACATTATGTCGAGTCTCTGAATCCGGGAAGGTGCGACCGACGATGGCCCTGAATGACAGATCAAGGCGACAGCAACTTCCAGAGGAAGTTGCCTCGTACGTACGCGAGATGATCATTTCCGGCGAGGTGCGCGCGGGCGATTTCCTCCGCATCGAGCGGATTGCCGAAGCCGTGGGAGTCAGCACGACACCCGTGCGAGAGGGGCTCCTTGCGCTCCGGAGCGAAGGCTTCGTCGAGATGGTTCCCCGGCGCGGCTTCGTCGTGGCCCCGTTCACCAAGCAAGACGTGCGCGACCTCTTCTGGGCTCAGGCGCAACTGGCCGGTGAACTGGCCGCCCGGGCCGCGAAGAACATCACCCCCCAGCAGATCGCAGAGCTCGAGGGAATCCTCCAGCAGCACCAGGACGCCATCGCCAAGGGCGACACCGAACGTATCGCCTCCCTCGGTCACGCATTCCACCGCAAGATCAATCTGACCGCGGACTCTCCGCGCCTTGCCCGCCTCCTGGGCTCCGTCGTCACGAATCTTCCCAACCGCTTCTACGCCACCATCGAGGGCCACATCACCACCACGCAGGAGGAGCACCCCGTGCTGCTCGAGGCGTTGCGGAAGCACGCGGGCAAGAAGGCGAAGACGCTCATGGAATCGCACATCCTGGACGGCGCGGATCACCTGATCGAGGAACTCGAGCAGCGCGGGCTGTGGGATGCCGACGACGAGGCGAACGCGGGCTGATGAGCAGCCTGCCGCCGTCCCCGTTCTCAGCGCCGCGCGCGCTGCACCGTTTCCGAGGGTAGGAATCCGAACCGCGATCGGTATTGCTGGGCGAAGCGACCGGGATGAAAGAAGCCCCACCGCGCCGCGATATCGGTGACAGATCCCGCTGCGCTGCAGATGAGTTCGCGGTGTACCCGGTCGAGTCGTACGCCGCGCAGGTAGGCGGTGGGTGACATTCCGACCACTTCCCGAAATCCCGCCTGCAACGCGCGCTCGCTCACTCCGGCCATCGTCGCGAGATCGGCGGTGGTGATGTCGTCTTCCGGATGCCGGTCGATGTAGTCGACGATCTCGCGAATCTTGGATCGCCGGGTGTGGGCGGGCTTTCCGTGCAACTCCGGGGTGAGCTGGCTCGGCACGGTCATGAGCAGTTGAGTCATGAGCGCCGACTCGAGCTCGTGACAGGCCGCCGGAATCGTGGAGATGCCATCCGGCCTGGTGAGCTCGGCATACAGGAACCCGGCGGTCGCGACGAGCGCCTGACCCGAACTGGACGTCAGGTCGAACGTCAGGTCGAACCGGATCTCCTCACCGATCGGGCGTCCGGCCAGCTTCGCCGCATGGGCTTCGAGCGGATCCTTCGGCAACTTGATGTGGTACTGCCAGGAATCCGCACTCCACTGCACCAGCACGGGCGCCTGCGGACCGAACGCCACACCCGCTTCGCCGGCGACGAAGCTCCGCCGTACGCCACTCTGCTCCACGGTGCTCTCACCCGTCACCGGCAGATTGACGTGGTAGCAGAGCCGCATCGGCGGCCCGGTCAGGGTCGCCGCGGCTCCGTACGACATCCGACCGATCGTCAACCGCGGCGCAGGAGCGAGATCGAGTCGGAAATCCAGTTCTCGGCTGTTCGGAACGTGGACGTCGTGGCCCGCAAACGTCTCCGCGACCTGTGCGTGTGCGGTATCGAGATCCGCCGTGCGGAAGCTGAGCTGCCGGTCTGCGCCGGCGTGTCGGCGATGCACGCGCTGTTACCTCCTCCGACCGTCGTAGCCCGACGGCCTCGAACGGCTCGACTACGGATAATACATCATATTCACGAGTCTGTGCAGGTCGCGCACGCATTCCAGTTTCCCCGGTACGGAAAGTGGACGTCGACCTTCGCCAGAAGGATTGTGACCCAGATCCCATCGAACCTACCGTCGTGACGACCAGCGCATCCGCGTTGTGGCCGCCCCCGAACACATGGAGCTGTGCCCACCATGACCGAAGATCACGACACCCCAACCACATTGGTTCTCGAACGAACCCCCGCAGACGGCTACTGCCCACGATGCGGCGCCGAGGAACTCCGCCGCTACCCCGTGGTGTCCGAGGGCGGCTGGTTCCAGGTCCTCAAATGCCAGAACTGCCTGCTGTCCCTGGATCGGTCACCGTGGTCCCGGCTCGGGCCGATCCAACTTCTCACCGACCTGCTCTAACGAAGGATTCCACGATGATTGCAGTCGATGTCGGCGGCACATTCACCGACGTTGTCGCACTACGCGACGGACAGATCAAGACCGCGAAGGTCACCACCGATTACGCCGAGGTGTTCGGGCCGGTCCTCGAGGGCGCCGCGGCGCTCGGCGTTGAGGACGCCAGCGTCTTCAACCACGCGAGCACTCACGGCCTGAACGCGGTGATCACTCGGCGGCTGCCCAAGATCGGTTTTCTCACGACCGAGGGGCACCGCGACATCCTCGACATGGGACGGGTGTGGCGTCCGGCGCACGCCATCCTGGACTCGCGCTGGCGGCGAAGCTTCGGTGACGCCGCGCGTCCGCTGGTTCAGCGGTACCTGCGGCGCGGCATCCACGAGCGGATCACCGCCGACGGCGGCGTGCTCTTCGAGCTGGACGAAGCCCAGGCCCGCAGCGAACTGGAAGTGCTCCGAAGCTGCGGCGTCACCGGTGTTGCCATCTGCCTGATCAACGCCTACGTGAATCCGGCGCACGAGGTGCGCCTGCGCGAACTGGTCCGCGAGGTCCTCGGCGACGTTCCCTGCTCGATCTCCAGCGAGGTCTCTCCTCTCGCCAAGGAGTACGCACGGGCATCGACCACGGTGATCGACACGCTGATGAAGATCATCTACACCGACTACACGGCCAAATTGGAGAAGGGCCTCGCCGACCTCGGGTTCAGTGGGGAGCTCAACTTCGCCGACTGTGCCGCCACCCTCGTTCCGTCCAGTCGTGCGATGGAACTACCCTTCCGCATCGTCTTCTCCGGCCCTGCTGCCGGAACCGTCGGGTGTGCCCATTTCGGCGGGTTGATCGGAGAGAACAACCTGCTCTGCGCGGACGTCGGCGGCACGTCGATCGACATCAGTGTGGTCACGGCGGGTGAACCGTTCGTCAACACCAGCTTCGAACTCGAGCACGACCTCGTCGTGAATGCACTGGCGAACGACATCTCCAGCATCGGCGCCGGTGGCGGCAGCATCGTCGCGATCGGGCCTGCGGGCGAAATTCAGGTCGGCCCGGACAGCGCAGGATCCTCCCCCGGCCCCGCCTGCTACGGACGCGGCGGCACCCAGCCGACCACCACCGACACGTGCCTGATGATCGGGATCATCGACCCCGCCCGGTTCGCCGGCGGCGCGGTGAACCTCGATCCGGCACTGTCCCTGCAGGCCTTCGAGAACCTCGATTCGGAGTTCACGCTGGCGCAGAAGGTCCGCTACGCCTACGAAATGGCCGTCAACAACATGGCGGAGGGCGTGTTCAACGTCGCGATCAAGAACGGTGTGGACCCCCGCGACTACAGCCTCGTCGCGTTCGGAGCGGCCGGCCCGATGCTGTTGCCCGCAGTGCTCGACACGGTGCATTGCAAGCAGGTGATCGTGCCACCGAATCCGGGCCTGTTCTCGGCGTTGGGCCTGCTGTCCGCGGACCAGGTGTTCACCGCCAACCGCAGCGCCTACATGCTGCTCACTCCCGAGGCCGCCCCGACGATCGACACGTTGTTCGGCGAGATGGAATCGCAGCTGCGCGAAGGGCTCGACGAGGGCACCGGCGTGACGTTCCACCGCAGCATGGACGCCCACCTCGCCGGGCAGAGCTGGGAGACACCGTTCGTCCCGGTTCCGGACGGCGTCATCGACGCCGTGGCGATCACCACCATGGTCCAGTCCTTCCACGACACCTACGAGAACCGGTCGGGCAACCGATTCGAATCGATACCCGTCGAAGGCGTGACGTTCCGGGTCCGGGCGGTCCTCGACACCCCGAAGGTCGCCTACCCCGAAGCCCCACGGCGCGGCGACGCCCCGCTGAAACCGGTCCGGACGACGGTTCTGCGCTACCTCGGCGACATCGACGCCGACGGTGAAGGAGCACAGACCGCCGACGTGTACGACCGCGACACCCTGTGCGCCGGAGACGTCGTGGAAGGCCCGGCGATCGTCGACGAAGGCCTGTCGACGACGCACATCGGTGCCACCCAGCGGGCGACCGTCGGCCGCTACGGCGAACTGATCATCCGGAGGAAGTGAACCCATGACCACTCTCGAAACGTCCGCGGCGAATGCGGCCGACCAGGCTCGGCTGCGTGACATCTCGGACTCCCAGTTCACCGACGCCTACGGCTGCGACCGCTTCACGGCGGCAGTGATTCTCAACAGGCTGCGGTACGCGGTGGAACACATGTCCACCGGATTCATGCGTGAAGCCTTCTCCCCGATCATCCGCGACTGGTACGACTTCGCCTGCACCATCAGCGGTCCGCCCGATCACAACTATCCGATGGCCGTCGTCAGCAACAGCCTCGTGGTCTTCCTCGGCACACTCGGCGACGCCGTGCGCAACACGGTCGAGGAGTTCGGACCCGAAAACCTGTCCCCCGGCGACGTGCTCATCTGCAACGACCCATACCGCGGCGGAACCCACGTCAACGACGTGTGTTTCATCCGCCCGGTCTTCGTCGACGGCAAGATCGTCTCGTTCGTGAACATGCGCGCTCACCAACTCGACATGGGCGGCACCGTGCCGGGTGGATTCTCCGCCACGAAGGCGAACGTGTACGAGAACGGTCTCGTCATCCCGCCGATGCTGTTGTGGTCCAAGGACGAACCAGTCCGCTCGACGTTCAGTTTGATCTTCGACAACACGCGGTGGGGCGGGATGCTGCTGCCCGACTTCAAGAGCATCTACCAGCAGCTCGAGCTGGGCGAGCAGCTCGTGCTCGAGAATATCGCACGCTACGGTCTCGACGCCTATCTGGGGACACTGACCTACGCCTGCGACACGTCGGCGGAACGTATGCGCGACGCGATCGCACTCGTACCCGATGGCGACTACGAGGGATCGGCCGTGATCGACGCCGACGGTGTCGACGACAGCATCGACTACACGGTCAAGGTGACGCTCCGCAAACGTGGCCGGGACGTCGAAGTCGACCTGTCCGGCACCTCTCCGCAAGCACGCACCTGCATCAACTGCGGTGTGCTCGACACCAAGACGGCCGTCGGCGTCGCTCTGACGATGCTGCTGGACCCCGAGGTTCCGTTCACGTCCGGAACCTGGCGCAACATCGACCTCGCCACTCCGCCGGGCACGTTGGTCTCGTCGCTACCGCCCGACGGCGGAATCATGATGTTCTGGGAAGCGTCCGGGGCGGTCGTGTCCGCCGTCTTCGATGCGCTCAATCCCGCTCTCGGAGAGAAGGGTGTGGCCGGCGACTACGGTTCCACCAACACCCACAACGCCTCCGGCGTGACTGCCGACGGATCGCCGTGGACCAGTGCCACCCAGTGCGGCGGTGAGCACGGCCCCTGGGGCGCGACGAAAGAGGGCGACGGTGACAGCTACACCGTCCTGTTCTTCCTCAACAATCTCGACCCCGCCACCGAAACCATCGAGCACGACTCCCCCGTAGTGATGCTCCGCAAGGAACACGCGATCGACACCGGCGGTCCCGGCACGTTCCGCGGCGGCGCCGCCAACCTCAAGGACACGCTCTGGCTGAGCGAGGGCAACCACTACCTGTCGCCGTTCCGCACCAAGGTCCCGAGTGGAGTCGGCGCCAACGGCGGTGAACCGGGCCCGAACGGCGCCATCTGGATCTTCCCGCCGGAGGACGAGGAGGGTGATCGGCCGCGGATGATCGGCACGTCCGCCGACGTCTACACCGACAGCGTCCCGGTCGCCGGGGTGCTCGACCCCGAGACGAAGGCCCTGGATCCGGACGACGGCGTCTACCACTATTTCGCCAGTCAGCAAGTGTGGCAGACGAAGACCGGGTCGATCCTGCGGTGCCTGACCAACGGCGGCGGCGGTTGGGGCGACCCGTTCGCCCGCGAGCCCGAGCGTGTGCTCGCCGATGTCCGCAACGAGTACGTCAGCGTGGCGGGCGCGGCTCGCGACTACGGCGTCGTCGTGATCGGCGACCCGCGGTCCGATCCCGAGGAGCTGCGCGTCGACGTGCAGGCCACGGCGGCGCTCCGAAACCGGCCGAGCTGAGTGTGTGCGGCCCGAGCAGTTGCTCTACCTGACACGAGGAGGAAGAAGACAATGCAGGGAATCACGTTTCCGGGGGATGGCCGAGTCGTTCTCAAGGAGTTCCCGGCACCCCAACCGGGGCCGGGAGAAGTAGTCGTTCGGATGCGGGCGTCCGGGATGTGCGGCAGCGATCTCCATTTCTACCGGGGCGCGGTGTCTTTCGGAGGGAGCGCCGACACCATTCAGGGGCACGAGCCCTGCGGTGACGTACACGCTGTCGGGGAGGGGGTGTCCCCCGGCACGGCTGCCGTCGGCGACCGCGTCATGATCCACCACTACTGGGGTTGCGACGTGTGCGAGCAGTGTCGCTCCGGATGGCCGCAGATGTGCGACCGCGGAAACGCCCAGACGATGAGCATCACCACCCACGGCGGGCACGCACCGTACGCCGTCGTGCCTGCCAGGACACTCCTGCCGCTTCCCGACGGCCTCAGCTACAAGGCGGGCGCAGCGATCGGCTGCGGCACCGGAACGGCGTGGGGAGGTCTCATGCGGCTGGGCGACATCGGCGGGAAAACGCTGGTCGTCTTCGGGCAGGGCCCGGTCGGACTGTCCGGGACCATGCTCGCCTCGGCACTCGGGGCCCGGGTCATCGCGGTCGACGTCAACAATTCGAGACTGGAACGCGCACGCAAGTTCGGCGCGAGTGAGGTCGTCAACTCGGCCGAGGTGGACCTGGCCACGACAATCGCCGATCTCGCCGGCCGCCGGGGCGTGGAGCTGATCCTGGAAACCTCCGGAGTAGCCGGCGGCGACGCGCTGAGCATCCTCGGGAAGTGGGGACGGGCCTGCTTCATCGGACTCCCCGGGGAAGTGCACTTCCGGACCGAGGAACAGTACAAGAAGCAGTGGACGATCATGACGTCCTGGACGATGTCCACGATCCAGCAGCGGCGCTGCGCCGAGTTCGTCGTCGAGCACGGACTCCCGATCGACGACCTCTACACCCACAGCTGGTCGCTGGACCAGGCCGCCGAGGCGTACGAGTGGTTCGACAAGCAATCCGACGGCAAGGGGGTCTTCGAATTCTGACACCCGGCCCGGCCACCGAATCAACGACAACCCTCGGCCGCACCGGCCGACCACGACCGTTTCGGCCTGCGGCCGGACGGGAGGAGAACGAATGCTGACACAAGACGAAACACCACTTGCAGTACCTGATTTCATTCAGGGCGCGAAGAAGAATCTGATCGGTGGCAAGTGGATAGAAGCGACATCCGGCCGGCAGATCGACACCGTCAATCCGGCGACAGGGCAAGTGCTCTGCAGTATCGCCAGGGGTGACGCGACGGATGTCGACCGTGCCGTCTCGGCGGCCCGCCAAGCATTCGAGGGTGAATGGAGTCGATGGACGCCGCATCAGCGCCGCAAGTTGATACTGAAGATTCATGACATCGTCCTCGATCACTTCGACGAACTGGCACTGATCGAGACGATGGACATGGGCGCGCCGCTGTCCCGGACTCGAGGACTCGCCGAGTGGACCTCGCAGGTTCTGCAGTTCTTCGCCTCCCAGTGCGACGCCGCGACCGTGGCGACACCCCCGAACTCGCTTCCCGGGGATTTCCTCACGCTCAAATCCCTCGCCCCCGTCGGCGTGGTCGGCGGGATCATTCCCTGGAACGGCCCCCTGATCGGCCTGTGGTGGATCTTCGGCCCGGCACTCGCTACCGGATGCACCGCCGTTCTCAAGCCTGCCGAGGATGCCTCACTGTCGGTGCTGCGGGTGGCCGAGCTGATGATGGAAGCCGGTGTGCCCGACGGCGTGATCAACGTCGTGACAGGGTACGGCGCCGATGCGGGCCAGGCTCTGGCGGAACATCGGGACGTCGACCGGATCGCGTTCACCGGATCGATCGGCACCGCGCAGACCATCGTCCGCGCGTCCGCCGGCAACCTCAAGCGTCTGCAACTGGAGCTGGGCGGCAAGTCGCCCGACATCGTCTTCGCCGATGCCGATCTGGACAAGGCCGTGCCCGGCGCCGCCATGGGTGTGTTCACCAACAGCGGCCAGGTCTGTGTCGCAGGCACGCGGATCTTCGTTCAACGTTCGATCCACGACGAGTTCGTCGAGCGCATGCAGGAATTCACGAAGACCATCCGCGTGGGAGACGGACTCGACCCGAATACCCAGTTGGGGCCGCTGATTTCGGAGCGTCAGCTCGAGCGGGTCATGCACTACATCAACCTCGGCGGCGACGAAGGTGCGAGGCTGGCGAGCGGCGGCAACCGCCTCGGCGGCGAACTCGCATCGGGTTACTTCGTCGAGCCGACCGTCTTCGCCGGCGCGTCCAACGACATGACCATCGCCAGAGAGGAGATCTTCGGGCCGGTCGCCTCGGTGATCCCGTTCGACGACATGGACGACGCGCTGCAGCTCGCGAACGACACACCGTTCGGGCTCGCGGGCGGTGTGTGGACCCGCAGTCTGTCCACCGCACACAAGGTCTCGCAGAACATCAAGGCCGGAACGATCTGGGTCAACTGCTACGGCGTCCTCGACCCGGCCATCGGCTTCGGCGGCACCAAGATGAGCGGTTACGGCTGGAAGGGAGCCCGCGAACACGTGGAGGGCTACCTGTATCCGAAGGCCGTCTACATCAATCTCGACTAGCAGAACCTCGAGCGCCGCCCGGATCTCCGTCCGGGCGGCGCTCAGCTGTTCTTGCCTTTCGCTAAAGGGCGGGTGCTTCGACACCGGTCTGGGCGAGTACTGCCGGTGGTAGCCGGTCGCCGTGGATCGTGATTCCTGCCAAAGCAGTGTTCAGCTCCTGAAGCTCGTCATCGCTGAAGGCGACTTCCTCCGCTCCGAGATCCTCCAGAAGGTGGGCGGTTCTCGTGGCGCTCGGAATCGGGACCATCCACGGTCGCTGCGCCATCAGCCAAGCCAGGGAGATCTGCGCGGCAGTGGCGCCCTTACGCACAGCCCACTCCTGGATCAGCTGGACCAGGGGCATGTTCGCTGCCAAGGCGTCGGGCGCGTTCCGGGGCACCGCGCCGCGGAAGTCTCCCTCAGCGAACCGGGTGTAGGGATTGATCGTCCCGGTCGTGACGCCCATTCCCAGAGGCGCCCAGCATACGAATCCGATCCCGAGTTCTTCGCACAGCGGCAGGATTACGTCCTCGGGTCCACGCCAGAGCATCGAGTACTCGTTTTGGATCGCGGTGAGCGGCTGGACCGCGTGTGCGCGGCGGATGGTATCGGGTCCTGGTTCGGACAGGCCGAAGTGCAGGACTTTGCCCTCGCCTATCAGATCTTTCACAGTGCCTGCCACGTCTTCGATCGGGACTGTGGGATCCACTCGATGCTGGTAGAGCAGGTCGATGCGATCGGTTCGCAGACGCTGCAACATCTCGTCGACCACTTGCCGGATGTGGTCCGGGCGGCTGTTCGGGCCGCCGCGTCTCTCACCGGATTGTGGGTCGAAGTCGAACCCGAACTTTGTCGCGATCACTACCTGATCGCGGACGGGTTCAAGAGCTTCCCCGACGATTCGCTCGGACTCGAGCGGCCCATACGCTTCGGCCGTGTCGAAGAAGGTCACTCCTTGGTCGACAGCTGCTCGAGTGAGGGTGATCATGTCCGCACGACCACTGACGGGGCCGTAGAGCTTGCCGGGCATGGTTTGGCATCCGAGCCCGATGCTCGAGACTTCCAAGGACCCGATTGTGCGGCGCCCGGTGACCGTTGTGGCCGCAGTCACCAGCCCTGCACCCTCGCCGGCGCCGCTCGTGCCGA
Source organism: Rhodococcus sp. LB1 (assembly GCF_001583455.1). NCBI lineage: Bacteria > Bacillati > Actinomycetota > Actinomycetes > Mycobacteriales > Nocardiaceae > Rhodococcus > Rhodococcus sp. LB1. The sequence goes on from NZ_LTCZ01000410.1 coordinate 11,653, forward strand.
CGGCACCGGACTGCGGGGTTTGCTCGGCCGACGTGCAGCTAGCCGCCATCCCGGCGACCAGCGGGGCTGCGGCCAACCCCGCCGCTCCCATCAAAAACTTGCGGCGACCGCGATCGGTCGGGTTGCTGTGCACTGCGCTCTCCTGGTCAGTTGTTGAACTCTGTCGTCACCGCGGTCGGCGACGGCGTGGACTCACGCCTCGGGTATCTGCCGTTCGTTTCGAGAGTGATGCTGTCCGGTCCGGCCCGCCGCGTACTCCGGGGTCGAACGCGTCGATCGCGGCGAGCGGCTCGGTGGGAGCTCCAAGGCGAAGACGTCGAAGTCCTCGGCGATGCGGGCAGGCTTCTCGTTGAGGTACACGGCGGGCGTGTCGATGTGGCGGTAGCCGAGGCGGAAAGCTTCCTCGACCGCAGCGGTCGTGGAGTCCGGCGGGGTCTGGAAGACACCGAGCCCGATTGCCGGCATCTCGACACCGGTGTTCGAGGTGAGCGTCTTCTGAGGCACGCCTCGACAGTAGGTACTCGTCCAGCAGTGTGAGAGTCACTGTCGTTATCCCCCAGAAGCGAGCTCGGTCCATGCTGACAGGCACTTCCATGCACTCCCACGCAGCCCACCGCGAGGGCTACCGTCGATTCCATGGATCTCCGCCGCGAAGTACAGCAATTCCTCACCGGGATGCGGGCGCGCCTTACTCCCGAGGAGGCAGGTGTGACGATCTTCGGCGGCGAACGCCGCGTACCCGGACTCCGCCGCGAGGAGGTCGCGCAGCTCGCCGGAGTGAGCACAACGTATTACACCAGGATGGAACGCGGGAACCTCCGTGGAGTATCGGAGAGCGTGCTGCAATCGCTGGCCCGCACATTGCACATGAACGAGGTGGAGACCCAGCATCTGTTCGACCTCGCACGAGCATCCGAAGGCGCGCGGACGTCACGTGCCAAACCCCAGTCGTCCCTCCCGCAGCGAGCAACGCAACTCCTCGACGCGATGGGCGATGTCCCGGCCGTAGCGCTCGGACGGCTCGGCGACTTGGTCGGAGCCAACAGCCTCGGACGAGCCCTGTTCCCACATCTATTTCCCGAGAACGGTGAACCGCTCAACCACACGCGCTATCTCTTCCTCGACGACCGCTCCCGGGAGTTTTACGTCAACTGGGAACGCAGCGCCCGGCAGAGTGTGTCGGGCTTGCGTCTCCTCGCCGGCCGCGACCCCGGCGACCGTGCCCTCATGGCCCTCGTCGGCGAGCTCGCCACCCACAGCCCCGAATTCCGCACCTGGTGGGCAGGGCACACGGTCGCGGTCCACACCAGCGGAACCAAATCGATCCGCCACCCCGTGGTCGGTGAACTCACAGTTGCATTCGAGACCCTGGCCCTCGGCTCGACCCCCGATGTCCGAATCGCCACCTACCTTGCCGACCCCGGAACTCCGTCGGCTGACGCCCTCGACCTGCTACGCAGCTGGGTCGCAACCACCCACACACCCGCGGAATCCGAGCCCTCCACGCACCCCGGACAGAGGCAGGACGACCACCGAACCTGACATCCCCCGGGGACCGGCGGCGGATAGACCGATTCGAGCCATCACCGGCAGACGGCGGGCAACCCTGATCACCTTCCTAGCCAGTATCGCGTTCTCGAGCGCGAAGGCTGACCCTGCACCTCCCACACCGGTGGCCCTGGGAATCGAACGGAGACGATCATCCACACCCCAGAGCCAAAAACGGACACCCCCGAACCCACTACCCGACCAACAAGACATCGTTGGATCCAGGCTGAGACCCAGTGAGTGTGAAGCAGAATCCCCCGCACCGGCAATCCTTGCTATACCTCTGACCTACACAGCGGCACCGACGCTGTTCTCACAAGCTCGCCGAGTCGATTGATGCTCGCGTCGATTTTGTTCTTCCGAACAACCAACCGCATCGGTACAGTCGCGATCCGTGGGCTCAGCGGACAGTACGCAACCCCGTCCATTTTGAACGCGGACACGCGCTCGGGAACAATCCCGATTCCACGATTACCTGCTATCAATGGAATGATGTTGTATCCGGAAATGGCCTCGGCGACCACGATTGGCGTAAAACCATTCTTCGAGCAAGCTGCGATGACGGTATCGAATTCCAACGACGCGCGGCTCCGGTCGGCGATTACGAGAACCTCATCCGCAAGCTCTCGCCATTGAACGACCCCTCGTCGCGCCAACGGATGCGATATCGGCACTGCGGCACAATAGTATTCCGGCGCTGCGTCTACCCAGAACCACTCTTCCCCCAACTCTCGGACTCGCAACAAACCTGCGTCGAGATCACCGGACCTCAGCCGGTCCATTTGGGTCTCGACACCCGCCTCCTGAATTCTCACCGCAACGCGCGGATTCGCGCGCCCGAGTTCGCATAGAATCTGTGGGACAAGACCGATCACAGCTGACGCCACACAACCCACCGTCAGAGTTCGGGTGCTCTCGGTGGCGGCCTCATGCAACAATCCAGGCAAGCGCTGATACCGTTCCAGGATCCGCCTAGCTTCGGGCAACAGCGCTTCACCGGCCGGGGTCAACGAAATTCTTCGCGAACTACGTTTGAACAACTCTTGGTTGACCTCACGCTCCAACGTTCTGATCTGCTGCGTGAGTGGCGGCTGTGAGATGTGCAGACGCGCGGACGCCCTCGTGAAGCTCAGTTCCTCCGCGACGACAACGAAGTACTTCAAACGCGTCAGGCTCATCGCGCACCTCGACCTTTTCGGTTCTGTGGGGAGTTAGGCTTGTTCAAACTATCCCGCAAGCATCCGGTCAATCACTTCGGTGAGCCTTACCTCAGATTCTGCGATATTGCGCTCGCACACTGATGCCGCACGAACGTCGTGCCCAAGGCGTTCCTGCATACACGCGATCTCCCGAGACACCGCACTCGGTGCCGAGCCACCACGCACCGTTCGCCGGTGCACTGATGTGATCGGATCGAGCGCTGAGCGAAGAGAATTCGACGAAAGCGACAATGGCTCTCCTCTGTACATGCACGCAGCTTCGTCCACTATCGCCGACGTCAGATCTCGAGGTTCAAGACCACGCTCGTAACAGAGTCGGATGACAACGGCGCAGATCTGATGCGCGGTACGCCAAGACAGACCGCATTCGGTAACGATCAATGATGCCAGATCACTAGCCGAGGCCCAGTGACGTTCCGAACTCTCCCGCATTCGCCTGTCGTCGACCTCGATGGCATCGAGCATCGTAGACAAGTCCCCCATGATCCGAGGCAGATCTTCGAGCAACTCCCAGAGGACTACGTCGCATTCGAAGCGCTCCAGCATCGGCTGACCAGTGGCACCTCGTTCCGACGCGATTCCGAGAGACATTGCGCCGATTGCCTTTGCGCACTGCGCCTTGATCTGCTGCGGGATATTTGGGTTCCTCTTCTGAGGCATAATGCTCGAGGTCGCACAGAACCTGTCCGGGAAGTCTACGTATCGGTACTCGGTAGACATCCAGAGTTCCAAATCATCGGCGATTCTCGCAAGGTTCATAGCAGCGATGGTCACGACGCTTATCGTCTCCAGACCTACATCATGGCTCATGATCGCGTCCAAGCTATTTGCGATGGGACGATCGAAGCCCAAGAGTTCTGACACGCGCTCTCGGTCTATCTCGAAATCGGTTGTGCTCAATATCCCAGCACCCGCCGGCGACTGGTTCACCCGAACTGCGAGCTCCATATAACGCTGAACGTCACGATCGAGTGTCGCCGCCCACATGCTCAGCCAGTGACCGAGCGTAGTCGGTTGTGCATGCTGCAAAAACGTCTGACCGGGCACGACAGTCTCGACAAACTTCATCGCAAGTTTCAGTAGTACCTCCCGGAGACTATTTAGCATGTGAATATTGCAAAAAATTAGTCTCCTGGCATTCAGTCTCCGTGAAACCTCTGATATATCGCCCGTACTCCTTCCCAGATTGATCCATCCCCCAATTTGCTCACCGAGGCGCTGAATCAACTGCTGCTCGGTCCAATGCATCCCCCCGTCCCATTCGCCGAGCAGAACGCCATTCGCCTCGATATCACGGATTTCAGCCAGCATCTTGCGTCCGTCGCCCTTCTCCACCAGGCCCGTTTCCACCAACATCACCAAGTGGGCCTTATCGAAGTCGAGAATCGACTTCAACGGTGCTCGTTCATGGTTTCGAGACGCAAATAACCTATCGGTCCAAAGCTCCTCGGAAAGCCTTATTCCAGCCGTCCGATAGCCACGGTAGTCGACGGACTTCTGTTGCAAAGACATATTAGATGCCAACCCATTCTTCCTCGGACCATGTGATCAACTCACGCGCGTTGTGAACGTAGCCCCGGTGGTTGCTCCGCCCAAACGCCTGCAACCTGACCGCGCACCTCTACAGGCACCCCACCTGCACGCATACGACTTTCGTATGGAATTACTTGCAAAGCCGTATTAGCTTGCCCGATGACATCCCGGTATAAACACTGCAACAGGCACCGGTGCGTTGACAGATCCGCACCTGCCACACCAGCTCAGAATGCTGTGCCCACACAGGATGCAGACGATGGAAGGTTTTGTAGTGACAGAAGAAACTGCAACCAGGATGGTCGAGTATGACGCCGGCCCCGTACTACCGTTCCATAGGCGGCTCGTCCTCAGCGCATCATCTGGTTCGTTTTCCGACGGCTATGTACTCGGCGTGACCGGGATCGCGTTGGCGGTCGCAACGGACACGATGGACATCAGCGATACGTGGCAGGGGCTTCTCGGGTCGTCCACACTTGCCGGGCTATTTTTCGGCGCATTGATCTGTGGAAGATTGGTGGACCGCTTCGGACGACAGCCATTTTTTGGTCCCCTGATGTTAATTTTCACCCTGGTCTCCCTCCTGCAGCTTCTGACGAGTCCCGATTGGTCATTGTTGATCGTTCGATTCATCATGGGACTTCTCCTCGGGGGAGACTATGTTTCGTCGAAAGCGCTGCTCGCGGAGGTATCCCCACGCCATTGGCGTGGCCGAGCATTGGGCGCACTCGGATTCGCATGGACATTGGGATTCGCGGCCGCCTACATTGTCGGGCTACTCATGCGCGACCTGGGGCCTGATTCCTGGAAGTGGATACTCGCCACATCTGCAATTCCATCAATCATCAGTTTCGCTCTACGTATCGGCGCACCCGAGTCGCCTCGTTGGCTTGTCCAGAACGGACGCGTGGCCGAGGCTCGAAAAATTGTGACTAGCCGGATGGGTGCGAACTACAATTTGCCGGAGACTGCCCCGAAGTCGGTCGAGCCGAGCCTGCGAGCGCTTTTCCGTTCCGACACTGCGAGAAGCACTTTCATAGCGTGTTTGGTGTATACCGTTGCAGTCATGCCCACCTTTGCTCTCGGTACGTTCCTACCACGTGTCGTAGAAACACTGGGGGTAGAAAACCCATACACGGGTTCACTTGGATATTACTGTTGCGCCGCCATAGGGCCATTCCTGGGACTCCTTGTGATAGACCGCCTTTCACGCAGAACGATGGCCTTCGGCGGCTTCCTTGTTTCTGGGCTCCTCCTGCTTCCGTTGATGATATCCGGTGCGAGTCCACTGTTCATTGTCATCGTCTTCGCTACCTTCGCGCTGGTCACAAAGGCAACCAGCACAGTTGGGTATGTATATCCGTCTGAATTGTTCTCGACCGAGCTGAGGGGGCGTGGGGTTGGTCTTGCGGTGGCATCGAGCCGGTTCGGTGCATCCGCGCTGACCTTCTTCATGCCGATCGTGGTTGGCAACTTCGGGGTTGTGGCCGCGTTGGCAATGTGCGTTGCAGTTCTGCTGGCCGGGGGCGTCGTGGGCTATATCTGGGCGCCCGAGACCTCCAGCAGGGCACTTGATCCAGCGGCCTCTTCATAGCTGAGCGCCTCCGGCTGGACGGCGCCTCTCTACTAGATCGAAGACGGAGGAGCGGGCGCTTCTCTGACGCCTAGCCTCTCGCGCGTGAGGAAGGATCTAACACAGACGAGTGGGCGGAGTTGTGCGTGGCTCTGGTCGCGATCGACTCGATTAGCGTGCTGGCCCACCAGCACGCGGCGGGTTTACCGGCTGCGGGACCCACAGTGTCTGAGTCGAATTGCACGATTGCGAGCGAGCCCGCCGATCACGCACTGGGATCTTCCCGAGGCGGGTGGACCACGAAGATCCGCGCCCTCGTCGACGGCACCTGCCCTCCGGTCGCCGTGTTGCTGACCGCCGGTCAGGTCGGCGACAACCCACAGCTGGCGCCGCTGCTCGAGATCTATCCGGATCGGCACGGTTGCACGATGCGGTTGCTGGCAGGCAAGGCGTACTCCCATCCCTCGCCTCGGAAACTACTGCGGACCAAACACATCTCGCACACGATCCCGGAACGATCCGATCAGATCGCACGACGGAAGGAGAAGGGCTCCCGAGGTGGGCGACCACCGGCCTTCGATGTCGCGCTCTACCGACACCGCAACACCGTCGAGCGGGGCTTCAACCGACTCGAGCACTGGCGCGGTGTCGCAACCCGCTACGACGAGTACGCCATCACGTACCTCGGCGGCATACTCCTCGCCTCGACAGTCACACCTCACCGACTGCGCAATTAGCAGACAGAACCCAGCCTCAATGTTTCGAGCCACTTTATAGTTGATTGGGTTCCGCACTGTTGTAATGGCGCGTTGCAAGACAGTCTCTTTCGTTCCTGTACACGCCCTGATCCATCGCTGCCTCACGAATTGTTCGGGCTAGGATTCAGCGATGAGCACCCCCAAACCCTTCACCCTGCGGATCCCCGACGCCGAGATCGCGGACCTGCGCGAACGGCTCGCACGCACGCGCTTTCCCGACGAGCCGCCGCTTGCGCCATGGTCCACGGGGACGAGCGTCGCATATCTGAAATCGCTCACCGACTACTGGCAGAATGACTTCGACTGGCGCGCGTGGGAAACGAAGCTCAATTCGTTTCCACAGTTCACACTGCCGGTCCGCGGCATCGAGGTGCATTTCATCCACGCACCGAGCAAGAAGCCGGGCGCGATGCCGCTGCTGCTGTCACACGGCTGGCCGGGTTCGGTGTTCGAGTTTCACAAGTTGATCCCGCTGCTCACCGAGCACTTCACCGTCGTCGCGCCCTCGCTCCCCGGTTATACGCTGTCGTTCACGCCGGGCCAGCAACGCTTCGGCCTCGTCGAGATCGCCGAAGTCTTCGCCGAGCTGATGACGACGCTAGGCTACGGAAGATTCGGCGCGCAGGGCGGCGACTGGGGCAGTTTCATCACCTCGGTACTGGGCCATCGTTTCGCGGCCCGCACGTCCGGCATCCATCTCAATATGCTTCCGTTGCGGCGCGATCTGAAAATGCCACCGAATCCGAATCCGAATCCCGAAGAGAGAAGGTATCTCGATCAGCTCGACAATTTCGTCAAAGAGGAGACGGGCTATCAGTGGATGCAGGGAACGCGACCGCAGACGCTTGCGTTCGGCCTGACCGACTCGCCGGCCGGCCTCGCGGCCTGGATCGTGGAGAAATTCCGCGCGTGGACCGACAACAACGGCAGCCCCGAAGACGCCGTCACGCGCGACGAGATGCTCGCCAACATTTCGCTCTACTGGTTCACGGGTGCGATCGGCTCGTCGTTCTGGCCGTATTACGCGCGCATGCACAGCCCGTGGCCGGTGCCGGAGGGCGAGATCGTCGAGGCTCCGATGGGATACGCGGAATTCCCGCGCGAAAACCTCACGCCGCCGCGCTCGCTCGCGGAACAATCCTTCGGCGACATCCGTCGCTGGACCCGCATGACGAAGGGCGGACATTTCGCCGCGCTGGAACAGCCGCAGGCGCTCGCCGAGGACGTCATCGCGTTTTTCGGTGCGCTCGAATGACCGGTACGTCGCGTACAAGTGGGGAGCGAAAGGGTTCGCCGGCACGGCTCGGTCCCGGTTCGGCCGGACGGGTTATTGGTGAGACTCTGACCGTCATCACCGAGGCGGTCCTGATCCCCACGCGGACTCCGCGCAGATCACCGCGCTCGACAGTGCCATCGGCCGGCTATCGGACCACTCCCAACGGTGTGGACTGACACCGGTCGAGTCGGCGCCGTGGGCGCTGGGCATGTCGACCGCCTCCGAGCCGCTTGCCGTGGAACGGTCCCGACTCGGTGCCGTCCGCAGCACCACGGTGTCGCATTCGCTCGATCAGCTCCGGGCCGCCTACGTTGGCGGCAACGTCGTCTCCGCCCTCGTCTGCTCGCGCCTGGACGACACCGCCTCGAGATCCGCTTGACCGAGCCCGTACGCCAACGCTGGGCGAAGGGTCTGCCCGTCAACCATGTTGGGCGCGGATTCCGGCGATATCGCTCATGTGCTCATCGTGAAAGAGCGGACGGGTACATCCTTGTAGTAATGGCAGGCCAGCCCCTCTGTCGCCAGCAGACGAGCTGGCTGCGCCATCAGGCGAGCCGACGGTGTGCTGGGTCGTCTTCGGACCCCCTGAGGACTTCGGGCCTCGCGAGGCCAAGATGATCGCGCAGCGTGGACCCGGTGTACTCCGAGGAATGCAGCCCTCGCCGCTGCAGTTCAGGAAGAAGGCTGTCGCAGATGACGTCGAGCCCGTCCGGCATGTAAACGGGGGTGATGGCGAAGCCATCACAGGCCCCCGTGGTGAACCATTCCTCGAATCTGTCTGCTACCCGAGCCACGGAGTCGGTCACCGTGCTGTGACCCAGTCCTCGCTCACTCTCGAAGATGAGGTCCCTCAGCGTCATCTTGTCGCGTACCGCCATGGCGTAGAAGTTCTTGTACCGACTCGCTCCGAGCCCTCCGGCCGAGCCTGCTACCTCGGGATCCGCAAGGCGGTCCGGCGGGATCGGTGCGTCCAACGGGAGACCGGTAAGGTCTGCCCCTTGCAGGGTGATCTCCATTGCCTTTCGGCCGACCTCCATGTCCACAAGCGTTGCCAGCTCCGCAGCGATCTGCTGCGCCGCAGCGAAGCTTTCACCGATGATCGGCGCTATGCCCGGAAGGATCTTGATCGTCGACGGATCGCGTCCGAGGGCCGCCGCACGGCCTTTGACATCCGAGTAGAACTGTTGCGCCTCTTCGATATCGGTCTGAGCCGTGAAGACGACCTCGGCATGGCGTGCCGCGAAGTCCATCCCGTCGCTGGACTGCCCCGCCTGCACAATGACCGGCCTGCCCTGGGGTGATCGCGGCATCTTGAGCTGGCCTTGCACGCTGAAGTACTCACCCTGAAAGTTGACCGGGTGAATACCATCGCGTCGGGCCCAGACTCGGGAGTCACGATCGTTCACGACCGCATCGTCGTCCCAGGCGTCCCAGAGTTCTTCGGCTACTCGCACGAACTCATCGGCGCGCAAGTATCGTTCCGCGCGCGGCGGCAGCTCGACACCGAACACCTCGCCACCCGCGGACGACGTCACCACATTCCAGCCGACCCGGCCCTTGCTCATGTGGTCGATGCTGGCCAGGTAGCGGGCCAGGTTGTAGGGATTCACAAACGACGTCGACACCGTGCCGATCAGGCCGATTTGCGTGGTGACTGGACAGAGCGCGCTCATCAGCGTCAACGGCTCGACGCCCGTGGAGAAGGGGTCCCTACCGAGGTGGGCCTCGTAGAAGACGTCCGCCAAGAAGAGCGCGTCGAACCCGGCGCGCTCGGCTCGCTGCGCCACCTCGATCGCGAAGTCGAGCTTGTAGAGATCTTCGACGCGGCTTTCCGGCCGACGCCAACTCGATGGGAGCCTGCCTCCAGGATTGAAGAACAAGACTAGATTCATGTGCACATCGGTATTTGACAAGGGATTCCTCCAGTCGGGGTAAAGATGCCGCCTGACTACATGACCGCGTGGCGGGCGGGGCGGTGCAACTCATTACGCCTATAGGACGCGCTCCAAGAAGGCCTTGGTTCGCTCGGCGCGGGGGCGCAGGGTGACCTCTTCTGGGCTGCCTTGCTCCACAATCGTTCCTCCATCCATGAAAACCACGCGGTTGGCTACCTCGCGAGCAAATGCAATCTCATGCGTAACGACCAGCAAGGTCATTCCCTCATCCGCGACGTCGCGAATGACCGACAACACCTCACCCACGAGTTCCGGGTCCAACGCACTCGTAGGCTCATCGAACAGGATCAACTTCGGGTCGATCGCCAAGGCGCGGGCGATCGCGACTCGCTGCTGCTCGCCACCGGAAAGCTGCCGCGGGTACTTGCCAGTCTTCGAGCCCAGGCCGACGCGCTCGAGCAACTCGACGCTCCTCGCCCGCGCCGCCCCCTTTTCCTTACCGTGGACCGTGAGGGGTGCGAGACTTACGTTTTGCTCCGCCGTCAAGTGCGGGTATAGGTTGAAGTGCTGAAACACCATGCCGATCTTGGCACGCTGCTTCGCCACGTCACGCCCCTTCATCTCCCGCAGCTTGCCCCCTCGCTCGCGGTAGCCAACGGTCTCACCGTCCACCATGAGACGTCCGCCATCGAGGTGCTCGAGGTGATTGACGCAGCGCAGCAACGTGCTCTTCCCGGCCCCGGACGGTCCGATCAAGCAGCAGACCTCACCCTTGGCAACGTCCAGTGACACATCCTTCAGAACCTGTTGATGACCGTAGTGCTTACTGATCGATCGGGCAGAAATCATGGGATTCATGCGCGCACTCCTCTCCGCATACTGCCGAGGATGTCCCCAATGGCAGACTTCTTGGCACTCCGGGTCGTCCCGCGAGCAAACCGCTTCTCGATGAAGATCTGGCCGATGCTGAGAATTGTGGTCATGAACAGATACCAGAGAGCGGCGACGATCAGCAGCGGAATTACTTGGTAGGTCGTGTTGTAAATGTTTCCTACTGTGGTAAGAAGCTCCGTGTACGAAACGATGCTCGCGAGTGACGTCCACTTCAACATCCCGATGGTCTCGTTCGCCGTCGGGGGAATAATCACTCGCATCGCTTGCGGCAGCACGATGAAGCGCAGCGTCTGAGCGCGACTCAACCCGTACGCGTCGGCCGCATCGGACTGCCCTTCGTCGACCGAAAGAATGCCCGCCCTGACGATTTCCGAGTGATAGGCCGCAAAATTCAGGCTGAGTCCAAGCACCGCCGCCAGGAACGGCGTCATGAGTTCATTGGTATTCCAACTCACGAAGGTGAACCCGAACATCTCGATTTCGATGGATGGGAAGACGCTGGAGAGATTGAACCAGAAGATTAGTTGGATGAGGGTGGGCGTTCCCCGAAAGAACCACTGGTAGAACGAAGCAACGCCCTTCAAGATCGGATTCGGCGATAGACGCATGATAGCGATGACGGTCCCGAGAATTACTCCCACTACCATGCAGATAACAGTCATCTGAAGCGTCCGGAGAACACCGAGGAGGACGTCCGTGTCGAAGAGGTAGTCCCAGACTACGTCCCACTCGAACGTCGGCGTTACCACGAGGATCCGCACAGACCAAGCCGCCAGCAACAGGATGACCACAGCCGCCATCCACCGGTACGGGTGACCTAGCTTGACGATAGGAAGAGTCGCATCGCCGGGCGATGGCACGTCTGCCACCCCCTCTTCTGCGGAGGGCGAGGGCGCATCCAATTTGTTGATCATGGTCAGCAGTCCGCCGTCTCGGTGTTGATGCGAATCGGGGTCAGAGCCACATCGCCCGCTCCGTACTGCCCCATGATGTCCGCCCAGGTCCCATCCTCGATCAGCGCCGAAACCGCCTCGCACACAGCGTTGATCATGACGTCATTGTCCTTCTTGTACAGCCAACCGGTGTACACATCCGGGCCCTCGATGACCTCGTCGAGGGCTTCGAAGTCGTCATTCGTCTTGACGAGTTCCGCCGCCATGATGACGTCGATAAGCGTGGCGTCGGTCCGCCCGTTGGTAATCGTGACCAGGTTGTCCGCGGGGTTGACCAGATCCAAGATCTCAATCGCCGGTTTGCCAGCAGCGACGCAGTCCTCGGACAACCGGCTGACAATGTCGTGCTGAACGCTCACCGGTGCTTCGCCGAGCGTCGCCCCACACAGGTTGGTTGCATCGATAGATGCTGGGTTTCCCGCGGCCGTCACGACTTTGAAACCTGCGGTGTACAGGTCAGTGAAGCTGACCACCTCTCGGCGTTCCTCCGTGTCGGCCATGACGCCGATCATGACGTCGTTTCGTCCGCTCACAACAGAGGGAATCATGGCTTCGAACTTCATCGAATGAAACTTCGGGGTGACCCCCAACTTCTGTGCGACAGCCCTCAACAGGTCAGGCTCCAGACCTCCCGGCTCCCCATCGGTGCCAACCGTGGTGTAGGGCGGGTAAGGCACGTACACGGCGACATCGAGCGCGCCCTTGGCCTCGACGCTCTCCGGGAGGGCAATGGAGGACCCGTTGGTGTCTGCTCCCGCCGAACTTTGGCTGTCAGAACCGCCGCCCGCGCATGATGCCAGAGCGACGAGGCTCAATGCCCCGACAACCGTAGTGACTGACTTGGTGATGTGCTTCACGGATTTCCTTTCGAATTGGAATACAACGAAGCTTCAGACGACCTGCACGCCGATGTGCGGGTCCCGACCCCCGTACTGCGTGTCCGTAGACGAGGTTGCGCGGCCTGGCCGGTTGTCGCCGGCTCACGAATGCTGAACTGGCCTGTTGAAACGATCGGTCGGCGTACTTGAACCGCAAGTGCATTTCGCCGTTTGCGAAGCGCTCGCCCGAACGGCCCTGCCAGCAGTAAGAAAGCGATTCCCGCTGCCTGACAACCCATCCGAGGAGCCGGTGCCGAGCCAGCGCTCGCGTTGTCGCCACCCTCTACGACAATAATACGAACACAGACGATCCACGGTGGCAAGGGTTCAAACAAATCCGTGCAGAATTTTTCCTGTTTGAAACACGCGAAGAAGCCCCCACAACCCGATCACTCCGGGCGTGAATCGCGAAGTCTCGGCGGTGCCCAACTTACTGCGTGGCCGCCCAGGGCACGCCCCGGCGGAGCCAGTAGCAAGCCGACGAATCCTCTCGGCCGCCCTTCCGTCCATGAACCGCAGGCGCCGTGTTCAGACCTCGGCGGGTGTCCAATATATGTTTTTGCGCAATCTATTTCGAGAAACCCAGCGACGGTGACACCGCGATCAATCGGCCTGAGGTGCCACCGCACGGCCAGGTGCAGGTTCGGTCTCCGTCACGTCCGCCGCCATCCCACGAGGGCCGGCGCGCCGGGTGCCGGCAGCTGGGCGGGCGACCAGCCCCCGGCCTGGCACCCGAACACCTAGTCCCCGCTTCGAACGACTTGGCGACGGGTTTGTCCGCCCGCAGCTCTTGCGCCAGGGAGATAGTCTGTGTTCGTATTACCGGCGAGCCGGAGGTGCCTCGCGTGACAATCGAAGTGACTCCTAGTTTGGTCGGCGACGGGATAACAACCGAACCGGCAGAACAGGCGCATGAGCGGCGAGGAGACCGTAGTCCACGTGACAAAGGAGAACGCACTCGTGCCTGAGATCCCCGCGGCCCATTCCTATCGGACCTCTGAGGCTCACATCTCGTACCGAGACCTCGGGTCGGGGCCCACCCTCCTGCTCCTTCACGGAGGAGCTCCAGGGGAAACGGGATGGGACAGCTTTGCTGCCTGCATCGAGGTTCTGCGGGCCAGGTTCAGAGTAATCGTTCCGGACCAACCCGGTTTCGGACAGTCTCATCTCGTCGAGGACAGCGGACTCCCTTATAACGCCATCTCCGCGAAGGCCATGGCCGAACTGCTCAGCCATCTCGACGTCGGGCGGGTTTACGTGTCGGGAAACTCGCTGGGCGGGGGCGTCGCGCTGCGAATGGCGCTCGAGTATCCGGATCTCGTAGACCGCATCGTCCTCATAGCTCCATTCGTTCGCGGATTCTGCCCGCAATTTCTTGCGCCTCCTTCAGAGGGGGCAGCGCTTCTTCACGACTATTACCCCCACCCGTCGCCAAACAAGATGCGGCACTTGCTCACCCGGCTGGTGGCCGACGTGAGCACGGTTCCCCACCTCGACACGGCTGTCGCCTCGCGGTACGAAGGCACGCTGAGGCCCGGGATCGAGGCGGCAAGCCAACGCCTTGCCAGCGGCGGCTGGGTTGAGGATTACGAGCGCCGAACCCCAGCTCAGTGGATCGGCACCATCGACAAGATGACACTCGTCCTTTGGGGGCGTGACGACAGGTTCTGTCCGACCGACGACGCATTTCACTACTTGTCTGCGCTTCGGCGGTCCGAATTGCTCGTGTTTCCGGAAACGGGCCACTGGCTACAGCAAGAACGAAGCACGGAATTCGCCAGTTACGTGACCGCCTTTCTTACTCGCTAGCACCGTACGAGCACCCCCACGCCAGATGCGTCGCAGTGGAGGAGGCAGAGGGCGAACATGACCGCTTCAGCAAGGTCGCCGAGCCGGCGCGCTGCCGCGAGACAGCCCGTCCACCCGGATTGCGAAACCAGGGTTGCGCAGTCGTCGCACGCCAAGGAACTCCGCGGGCAAGGCCACAGTCATCTATTCGGCCTAGGTCTTCTTTCTGAAGGCAGACCTTCCGACCCAGGGGTGGATATATATCCGACGGACCGTGCTTGTCCTCGTTGCCCGTTGCCTAGTTGCGGAACCCCTGAACGAAACGGAGTCGGACCGAACCACGGCCCGAGAAGGGCTCCCGAGGTGGGCGACCGCCGGCCTCCGATACCGCGCTCTGCCGCCCCGCAACACCGTCGAGCGTGGTTTGAACCGACTCGCACACCGGCGCGGTGCTCAACCTGCTACGACAAGTACGCCATCACCAACCTCGGCGGAGTACTCCTCGCCTCAACGATCACAACCCCACCGACTGCGCAATTAGCAGACAGAACTCAGCCACGCATCGACACGCTGTGCGATTTCCTCAGACCCCATCTCGATGATGAAGTTGTGCCCATGGCCCGACAGTCCCCAGTCCGTGGCAAGTCGGGTAATCGGTACCCCTAACGCTGTCGACGTCTCCTCCGCCCTCGCCTCTGGTATGAGCTGATCTTGGTCCGCGACAAGTAGGAGCACGGGGATCTGACTCCCCCAACCTGGCGCGACAGCGGGATCTGTTTTCAGATCCATATTCAGCCCGAGGGATGCGTTGAAGATTCGGGGGGTCAACGGCACGAGTGATGATCGATAGTTGCCAATCGCCTGCTGTGGAAAGCACTCGCTGTTGGCGAACAGCGAACGAACCATCTCATCCGTGAAGACCACACATTGGTCCAGGGGAGCTGGATCCCAGCCTGCGACAGGGCTCTCCACGGAGGCCGGGGCAAGCGCTGCGATGGCACGAATCTTGCCTGGGTGACGCTCGGCCACTTTCAGAGACAATGCGGCGCCGATGCTGTGCCCGACCAACACGACCGGGCCTGTCTGTTCCAAAAGTGCGATGAGGCCGTCGACAACGTCGTTGGCGGAAACTGCGACGTTGTCCAGTGTGAGGCCGCTCGAGCGCCCGGTTCCCGGCCAGTCGACTACGAAGACGTCCCACCCAAACGCAGCGAACCTGAGTGCCCAGCCCGCGCGACCATCGGGAGTCGTCGTCCACGCGGTCCCGGTGTGGAAGCCGCCATGGACCATGACGAGCGGGCCCCTTGACACCTTGGCTCCCGGAGACGGACGCCAGTGCTGTACGTAGACCTGATGCGGGACTTGCCCAACGAAGCGCTCCGACATCGATACCACAACGTCGTCGTCAGTGGTGATCTGGTCCAACTTGCACCTCCGAATGTCCAGGTAGTCAAATAGTCGAACTGCCGCCGCAGATCAGGCGTGTGGCAACAGTGAAGGATCGTCATTGTATGTCCGCCGCCACCAGTGCCGCGCGGGGCAGACGCGTCCTACCGCCGGCCGTGTTGGCAGGAATCGGATGCTCGCTGGTTCGCCACTGACAGGCGTCGGATGGCGACCGATCAAGGTTGGGGGACCAGACCTGCGGCCTCAATGCCTGCTACTGCGACGGCCTCGTCGTTGTCGGAGGTGTCCCCGGAAACTCCGACGGCACCCACTAGGGACCCCTCGGTCTCACGTACGAGAACGCCGCCAGGGACAGGCACCAGCGATCCACCGATTGCGGCGGTTGCCGCGGCAATAAAGTATGGCTGCTGCTCTGCCCTGCCCATGAGCGAACGGGAGCCGATCCCGAGTGCAAGTGCTCCATGGGCCTTGCCGAACGCGATGTCAAATCTCTTGTTCGAAGCCCCGTCCTCGCGTTCAGCTGCCAGCACGTGCCCCCCTGCGTCGAGGACAACAATTGTGAGCGGCTCGAACCCTTTGTCGCTGGCACATGTTCGAGCCGCCTCGATGATTCTTCTCGCCGTGACGAGGTCAATGGTCATGCGTTTCTCCATCACTATTCTGTCGCACTGTCACATTCGCGCGGCCAGGGACTTGTGTCGTATTCGGCGGAGTCATCACTGGTGTGCACAGCACCGAGGAAAACGAATCACGGAATGATCCCGTCACGCTGTACGAAGTATTCTTGGATATCGATCAAGCCAACTGGCCTCACAGCGCCTTGGAGCCGCTGGCTCGGCTTCCTGATACCGATTGAAAATGCCGCTGCATCGCCTTTCGGAGTGGCGGCCTCCGAGCTGGAGGCGGTACACGTGCGGCCGGCAAAGTCGAACAAGACATCTCGTGCAAGGGGGCATTACGGGAATAGGTGTGCGGGGACGGCGCGGTTCTCCAATCTCGCTGCACCACGGGCCCCTCGATGGGCATACTCCGCCCGGCGGGGATACGTGAGCAGCTCGGCGATGTCCAGAACAGGGAGGGTGTGTTTGGCTGCGAGGTCTTCGATTCCGGCCCGCGGCAGCACGTGACCCTGGTCGGCTACGAGCGTGGCCAGTACGGCGACCTGGGGCAGTCCGGCTAGTGTGCACAGATCGACGGCAGCTTCCGGATGCGTGAGGCGTTCGAACACGCCGCCCGAGTGGGTGCATAGCGGTAGCACGTGGCCCGGCCGAACCAAGTCGGCGGGGCTTGTGCAGGGAGCCGCCAACGTGCGGAACGTGCGGGCGCGGTCCACGGCACTGATCCCGGTGGTTACTCCGTGCCGGGCGTCCACGCTCACGGTGTATTGGTCGTCGAGGGTAACTTGGTTTCGCGGCACCATCGGAGGAAGGTCGAGCTCGTCGGCTCGAGCTTCTGACATCGGCGCGCAGAGCAGGCCAGAGGTGTGCCGCACAGTCCATGCAACCCACTTCATGTCTACTCCGTGTGCGGCCAGGACTACGGCGCCGGCACCGGTCGAATCAACAGTGAACACCGGTCGTCCCTCCCGTAGTGAGGCCAGCGCCGCATCGACTCTCATGCTGATTCCTGTTGGATCCGGTGAAGACCACTGCGGTGAAACACGATCGGTGCGACGTTGGGCTGAAGACTCAGATCGTTGATGCGCAGCACGATGATCGTATGGTCGCCTGCTGGAAGTTCCTGCTCGACCGAGGTGTTCAACCACACACTGGCTCCCTCGATGAAGACGGCGCCGCCCTCATGTGTCTGAGTGGTCAACCCCTCGAATCGGTCTCCGATCTTCGCTGACAGTGATCGCACCGCCCCATCGTGTGTCTCCCCGAGAATGCTGATTCCAATGCGCGGCGATTCTTGTAGTCGTGGCCACGTCGCCGAGGTGTTCTGCGGGCAGACAGCAACTAGCGGAGGGTCCAGCGACACCGAGACAAAGCTACTCGCCGCCATACCGATCCGTTCACCACCGATCTCCGCACACACCGCAACCACTCCACTCGGGTATTGGCCGAACGCCTCTCGAAGGGTTGGCCCGTCCAGGGCCGACTGCGCGATCATGCGTGCTCCCTCCCGGAGGATTTCCGGATAGCGTCGCCTGTCATCACGGTCGTTTCCATGTATATGTACCTCACGTTTCCGAGTCGGGTCCACCGTCGGTGTAGTTGCGCCCCCAACGGAAGGGGCACACCTGATGGAGGAGGAGGTCGTGGTCACGCGCGTGCTGTGGGCACGGGGCGTGGGGGTCACCGGAGCCACCCGATGTTGGTGGTGGGTGGTGAAAGCGAACCAACTTTCACCACCGCCAGCGGGGCGAATCAGCTGAGAAGGTTCCCGCGGAGAGTGGACGCACTGTACTCCTTGCGGAACACTCCGCGGCGTTGAAGCTCGGGCACGACCGAGCGGCAGAACTGTTCATGCGAGCCGGGGAAGGTTGTCGGCATGATGACGAACCCGTCGCACGCGCCCGATTCGAACAGGTCCTGGAGTTCATCGGCGACGCTTTCTGGCGTACCGACCAATGAACCTCCGCGCGAGCGCTTTGCAGCTGCCTCCGCCAGTGTGACCCCACTCTTCTCTGCGAACTGGTTGAGCTCGTCAGTCCTGCCCCGGGTGCCCTGGTTTCCTCGAACGTTGCTGACTTCTTCGAGGGTCTGATGCTTGCTCAGGTCGGCACCGACCGATAGCGACGCATACGCCAGGTCATACTCGCTGTGCTGCAGACTATCCAGGTAATCGGCACGTTCGCGAGCGATCGAGTCGGTCTCACCCAGGATCGGTGTCACTCCGGGAAGGATCTTGCATGAGATTGGATCTCGACCGGCCTCCACGACCTGGCGTTTCATATCTTCGTAGAAGGCAACCATCTCCGCTCGACCGCCTGGTCGAGTGAAGACGACTTCCGCCCATCGAGCCGCGAACTCCCGTCCCCGATCAGAACTACCTGCCTGCATAATGACCGGATGTCCTTGAGGGCTGCGTGGTGTCGGGAGCGGACCGCGCGACTTCACCCACTTGCCTTGATAATCGGCGTAGTGAACCTTGTCTGTATCTCCGAAAACTCCGCGACGCTTGTCGAAAATGAACGGATCGTCGTCCCACGTGTTCCACAGAGCGCTACATGCCTCCAGTACCTCGTCCGCCCGGTCGTAGCGCTCACCATGCGGAGGCAATCCGTCGAGCCCGGCGTTGGCTGCCTCGAGTTCGCTGGTGGATGTTACGACATTCCAAGCCACACGCCCCTTGCTCAACATGTCGATCGAGGCTAGGGAGCGCGCGATATGGAATGCGTTGTGGAAGCTGGTCGAGATTGTCACGCCCAGACCAAGCCGCGTCGTAACTCGCGCCATGATCGGAAGAACCGTCAGAGGATCGAGATAGCTGTTCTGTCCGCCCGAGCGAATAAACATCTCGAGCCCCTTGTAGGTGTCGGCCACACCGAAAAGGTCGGCGAAGAATGCGCCGTCGAACTTCGCTGCCTCTAATGTCTGGGCCATGTGTTCGTAACGGACCGGATCGAAAATGTCGTCCAAAGTCGCCTCGGGGTGCCGCCATCCACCCGAGTGCAACGCAGTCGGGCCAGTCTTCAGGTATCCGATCAAATTCATCATGCGAGTCATGATCTATCCCTCTTCTGTTGCAATCGTTTGTCTTCTGATCAATTCTGACTTCAGCAGCACAGTGAATGTGCACGTCGGCCGGCTGCCGGGGTGGTTTGTGTCATGCGTCGCTGAGGT
>NZ_LTCZ01000411.1:0-20331 GCF_001583455.1 Rhodococcus sp. LB1
TCGTGCCCGCCGGCCAGCAACGTCTCGTCCGAGAGCACCAGATTCACCGCCACCGGAACACCACCAGCAGCGGCCCGCCCGGTGCCGCGGTCGAACAACAGGTCCACCATCAGCTGATTGCGCGTCCGGCCACCACTGTTCCCGGTCGCGATCAAACTGTCCGCGTCCCGCCCCAGCGTGGCCCGCAGACACACGGCCTGCTCGACCGGCATCAACACACTCAGATACGCCATCGAATCCGGCGCCGGCCGCGTCGTCACCCGCCGCTCGGACACCGCCTTACGATGCCGCCGCACCACGGACGCGGCGTCGAACTCCACCGCCAACGCTTTCGCCCGTGCGATCAGACCCCGGTCCCCGACCCCGTCGAGAATGGCCGGGTCCGAACACAACCGGCGATCCACGATGCCCCGATCCGCCGCCGACAGGCACGCCGTCTCCCGCACCAACAACGTCGCACGCCATTCGTTCAACATCTCGTGCACCAGAGCCCGCGCGAACCCCAGGCGCCGCCCGCCGCGGTTCGGGGACTCCCTACGGGCCAACGCAATCTGCGACGCGATGCCCCGGTCCCACTCCACCCGCGGCAAGCCCCGAGCCCTGCGGTCCGCCCGAATACTCGTCGCGACGTCGTCGGTGATCACCGCCTGCACCGCACACCCGACCGACTTCAACGCCTCGATCGCATCGAGCAGGTCGATTCCCAAGCGCGCATCCCCGTCGGCGGAAACCCCCCGAAGCCGCGCCGCGAACGCACGCAACTCCTCCAGATCCGGCGCCACCAATTCCCCCACAACCAACCTCCCCCAAGGTCGTTCGAATGCATGTTCGACTCTAGCAACAGCCCTTACCCAGTGGCAATAGCCCGCGTTGACTCATCAGAAACGCCCGCGTAGTCCATTGTCCGCCTCACCTGAAAATGCCGGCGTAGCGACATAGCTTCGGGCGGGACGGCACTCGAGGCCGATCACATACCAAGCCAGTTCCCTGTTCGAGTCCGAGATCCCGATCCGCACCTGGGCGCAGTGGGAGGATGCGGCGCCGGGGAACGCCCGAATCGAGCTGGTCGGCCACGAGGGCGAAACCACCATCGGTGAGTACGCATCACCACGACCTGCCCGACTGGTGCGACAAACAACAGATCACCCGCTTTCGTCCCGGAAACCCAACGACGGCGCTCGTGTGGAACAGAAGAACTGGACCGTAGTACGCACCATCGTCGGCTATCTCGAAGAAAGCCGCTGCCACGCGGGCATTTCTGGATGAGTCGACGAATCAGACTTCGCGGGCATCGTGACATGAGGCAACAGGGATCGAAGGAATCAGAGCCCCAGAGCCTCCGCCGCTGCCCGGGCGAGGGTTTCGTCGACGGCGTCGTAGCCGCCGGACCCGCCGCCCGGACCGCCGCTGTCGGCGACGGTGCGGCGGGCGGAGAGATGCACGGCGTCGATGCCGGTGTCCGCGACCGCGGCGATGTCCTCGACGCGGATCCCGCCACCTGCCATCACTTGGATCCGGCCGTGCGCGTGGGCGACCATGCCGGACAGGGCGTCGAGGCCGTCGATGCACCGTGGCGCTCCGCCCGAGGTGAGGACCCGGATGATGCCCGACCGCGCGAGCGTATCGACGGCGGTCGCCCGGTCGTCGACGACGTCCATCGCACGATGGAACGTCACCTCGACCGCGTACGGGTCGATGCCGTCGAGCAGGCGGCGCAGAGCGTCGCGGTCGACGGACATGTCGGGGGTGAGCGCACCGAGCACGACCCCGGACGCGCCGGCGTTCACCGCGGCCCGAACGTCGCGAGCCATCACGGCGATCTCGTCGGCGTCGTAGACGAATCCGCCGGGCCGGCAACGGATCAGCGGGTGCACCGCGATCCCCTGGGCCGCAACCGCTTCGATCGTGCCGATGCTCGGCGTCAACCCGCCGGTCGCGCCGAGTGCGGTGCACAACTCGACGCGCACCGCTCCGGCACGTCGGGCGATCCGGGCGCCCGCGACGTCCTGGACCGCCAATTCGAGTACGGGTGTCATCTAGAACGACTGCCAGGAAGGCTTGTGTTCCAGCGCATACCGGTAGTAGTCGGCGAGTTGCAGCTTGCTCGCTGCGGCTTCGTCGATCACGACGGTGACGTGCCGGTGCAGCTGCATTACCGATGCCGGGCAGAATGCGGAGAGCGGTCCCTCCGCGGCGGCAGCGATCGCCTCGGCCTTGCCCTTGCCGAACGCGATCATCACCAGGTGCCGGGCCTCACTGATGGTGCCCAGCCCCTGCGTGAGGACGTGGTGCGGGACGTCGTCGACGCTGTCGAAGAACCGCGCGTTGTCGAGGCGGGTCTGCTCGGTGAGGGTCTTGACGCGGGTGCGTGAGGTCAGCGCGGAGCCCGGCTCGTTGAATCCGATGTGGCCGTCGGTCCCGATGCCGAGAAGCTGCACGTCGACGCCGCCCGCGTCGGCGATGGCCGCGTCGTACCGCGCACCTTCCTCGGCGATGTCGGGCGATTCGCCGTTCGGGCTGAGCACGCGGTCGGTGTCGAGGTTGACGTGGTCGACGAACTCCGAGCGGATCACCGAGAAGTATGACTGGTCATGGGTTTTCGGAAGTCCGACGTACTCGTCCAGCAGGAAGGCGCGTGCGTCCGAGAAGTCCAGTCCGGACTCACGGTGCCTGCGGGCGAGTTCCCGGTAGCTTCCGAGCGGGGACGAGCCGGTCGCGAGGCCCAGCGTCGTCGGACCGCGTCGCACGTACCCCTCGACGATGTCCGCGACGGTCGAGCTGACGTCCGACGGCGTCTGCCGGATTACGATTTCCATGCGAGTCCTTCCGTTTCGGCGGGTATTCCGCCGACGAACACGCCGCGGGGGCGCAGTTGGTGATCGGTCACGACGATATCGGCGCGGCGGCCCGGGGCGAGGCTGCCGCGTTCGGACTCCAGGCCGAGCAGCCGGGCCGGGGTCCTGGTGGCGGAAGCGACGGCGTCGACGAGTCGGATGCCGCTGTCGACGACGGCGGTGCGGACCACGTCCAGCAGCCGTGCGGTGCCGCCTGCGATGGCCCCCTCGGACCCGTCGGTGGTCGCGAGCCGGGCGATACCGCGCGAGACGCGCACGTCCAGGGGCCCGAGCTGGTAGTCGCCGTCCGTGACACCGGCGGCGGCCATGGCGTCACTGACGAGGACGATCTGGTCGGGCCCGACGGTGTCGAACACCATCGACACGGTCTCGGGCGCGAGATGCACTCCGTCCGCGATCAATTCGACGACGATGTCTCCGCGACCGGCCGCGGCCAGGAATGCCGCCACCGGTCCCGGCGCGCGATGGTGCAGTGGTGGCATCGCGTTGAACAGGTGTGTGGCGGTCAGTGGGCCGCCGGCGGCGTCGGCGATCCTCGCGGACGTGGTCGCCGCGTCGGTGTCGGTGTGACCGAAGCTCGGTAGCACGTCGAGCCGGCGCATCGCGGCGAGCAGTTCGCCGAAGTGCGCGGTCTCCGGCGCGAGCGTCATCGACCGGACGGTGCCGCGCGCGGCACCGCAGATCCTCTCGAACAGGCCGGGATCGCCGGGGATCACGGATGCGGGATCCTGCGCACCGCACCGGGCACCGGAAATGAACGGACCCTCCAGGTGGATCCCGAGGAGCTCACCGCGTTCCACCAGATCGGCGAGGATTCCGGCCTGTCGGAGCAGGTCCTGCTCCCCTGCCGAGACGAGGCTGCCGAGCAGTCCGGTGGTGCCGTGCTCGCGGTGATGGTCCGCGGCCCGCCGGGCCCCGTCGGCGTCGGCGTTGGGAAATCCCGCGCCGGCGCCGCCGTGGCAGTGCAGGTCGATCAGGCCCGGCAGCAGTATCGACGAACTCGGTTCCGGTAGCGGCACTTCTCCGCGGTACTGCACCGCGGACCCGACCCAGGAGATTCGGTCGCCGTCGGTGATCACCACACCGTCGGCGATGACGCCGTCCTCCACGACCACCTTGCCCCGCAGGATCATCGAGGCGCTCCGGATGTGAGAGCGGCGACCGCCGATCGTGCGGCCTGCGGGGACCGTGCGCCGCGTGCGGCGACCGCCATCTCCCGGCACAGGCCGAGGTCGGCGGCTGCCAGACGGGCACGCACGGCACCCAGCGACGGGGCGACCATGGACAGGCTGGTGACGCCCAGCCCGACCAGCACCGGGGCCAGCGCGGGATCGGACGCGGCCTCCCCGCAGACACCGACGGGTGCGCCTGCCTCCGCTCCTGCCGCGCCGACCAGGCCGATGAGGTCCAGGACCGCGGGCTGCCACGGGTCGAGCAGTGGGGCGAGACTGCCTGCCATCCGGTCCACGGCACACGTGTACTGGCTCAGGTCGTTGGTCCCGATACTGACGAAATCGAGGTGTTCGAGCAGGTCGCACGCACGCAGTGCTGCCGAGGGGATTTCGATCATCGCCCCGACCTTGGCGATACCGGCTGAGCGGGCGAGCTCGGCGAAGCCCTCCGCCTCCTCGGCCGTCGCGACCATCGGCGCCATCACCCACAGGTCCGCGCCGGTGGCGGCCGCCGCGGCGCCGAGCGCCTCCAATTGGGTGGCCAGGACGTTCGGGTAGACGGTGCCGACCCGCAGCCCGCGCACGCCGAGTGCCGGGTTCTCCTCCGCGCCGAGGTCGAGGAACGGCAGTGGTTTGTCGGAGCCGCTGTCGAGTGTCCGGACCACCACCTTGCGTCCCGCGAACTGCTCCAGCACCGACGTGTAGGTCGCGATCTGCTCGTCGAGGGTGGGTGCGATCTGCCTGCCGAGGTACAGGAATTCGGTGCGGAACAGCCCGACGCCCTCCGAATCCGCGGTGGCGGCACGCGCGGCGTCGTCGACGGTGCCGATGTTGACGAGCAGGCCGACGGGTGCGCCGTCCCGGGTGCGGCCCGGTCCGCTCGTCGCGGCGACCCGCGCTCGCGCCTCCGCGATCTGCTCGGCCACCTCTGCCTGACGGCGGTCGCTGGGGTCGACGACGATCTCGCCGGTCGTCCCGTCGAGCAGCACCGGCCTTCCCTCGGCCAAGCGGTCGAGGTCGGCGCAATTCACGATCGCGGGCAGGCCGAGCGATTTCGCCAGGATCGCAGTGTGACTCGTCGGCCCGCCCTCGGCGGTGAGCAGGCCGACCACGTCGCTGCCGCCGAGCATCGCGGTGTCCGCGGGCGACAGGTCACGGGCGACGAGAACGAATGGGTACCCGGGATCGGGGATGCCGGGCATCGGGACTCCCAGCAGCACCGCGACCGCGCGATGCCCGAGGTCACGCAGGTCCGCGACGCGCTCGGCCAGGTACCCACCGAGGGCCTCGAGTGTGGCGCAGTAGCCGTCGAACGCGACGCTCACGGCGTGTGCCGTCGGCATTCCGGCGAGAAGGTTCTCTTCGGCGGCGGACACGATTCCCGGGTCGCGGGCCATGGCCGCCGACACGAGCAGGATCTCGGACGCGACGCCGTCCACCTGGGCGGCGCGGGCTTCGAGGTCGCCGGACACGGTCGCGAGGGCGTCCCGCACCCGGGCGACCTCGGCGGTGACCGATTCGCCGACAGGGTCTTCGGCCGAGGTCGCGACCGGTGTCCCGAACGCGAGCCAGGGTGCGCAGACCAGCCCCGGACTCACCCCGAGGCCGTGCACGAGAACTTCCGTAGCCGTCGACATCAGGCGGCGTCGAGGTCGGAGGCGAGCAGGTCGGCGAGGCGGTCGAGAGCTTCCTCGCTGCCCTCCCCTTCCGCGGTGATCGTCACCTCGGTACCGAATCCGGCGCCGAGCGTCATCACCGCGAGCATGCTGCCTGCGTCCACCGGCGCGGACTCGCCGACCGCGATCTGCACTGCGACCGGTACCGCCGCGGCGGCCTGGGTGAACTTCGCAGCGGGACGGGCGTGCAGTCCGACCTTCGAACCGATGAGGACCGTTCGTGTAGCCATGCTCACTGACCTGCCTTTTCCGTGTCGGCGTTCGTGTCGGCGTTCGCTTCCGCGTCGTCCTCCCGACCGGGAGTGCGCAGGTTCCACTTCTTGATGACGAAGCTGAACAGGACGTAATAGATCACCGCGTACCCGAGCCCGATGGGGATCAGCATCCACGCGTTGGTGGCCTTGCCGAAGTTGAGCACGTAGTCGAAGAAGCCTGCGGAGAACGTGAATCCGTCGTGGATGCCGAGCGCGTTGACGAGCGCCATCGAGGTGCCGGTGAGGAACGCGTGGATCAGGTACAGCGGCCAGGCGACGAACATGAACGCGAATTCGAGGGGCTCGGTGATGCCGGTGAGGAACGCCGTCAGCGCGGTGGAGAGCATGATGCCACCCACGAGCTTCTTCTGCGACGGCCGGGCGTTGCGCCAGATCGCCAGTGCGGCAGCAGGAAGGGCGAACATCATGATTGGGAAGAAGCCGGTCATGAAGATGCCGGCGCTCGGGTCGCCGGCGAAGAACCGGTTGAGGTCGCCGCGGACGAGTTCCCCGCTCGCGTTCTGGTAGTCGCCGACGAGAAACCACACGGTGGAGTTCAGGATGTGGTGCAGTCCGGTCGGGATGAGCAGGCGGTTGGCCATGCCGTAGACGCCGCCACCGATCACCGAGTTCTCGGCGACGGTCTCGCCGACCCACGTGAGGGCGGAGTTGAATGCCGGGTACAGGAAGGCCATCAGGACGCCGACGACGAGACCGGTGAGGGCGGTGAGAATGGGAACGAGCCTGCGCCCGTTGAAGAATCCGAGGTAGTCGGGCAGTTTGGTGCGGTAGAACCGCTGCCACAGAATGGCGGACAGCAGACCCATCACGATGCCCGCGAGCACACCGTAGTTGATCAGCGCCTGGTCGCCGTTCGGGTCGGTCTTGCCTTCGAGGACGACCGGCGACATGGCCTCGAACACGCCGTTGATGACCATGTATCCGACCACTGCGGCCAGGGCGGTGGAACCGTCTGCCTTCTTGGCCCAGCCGATGGCGATGCCCACCGCGAAGATGAGGGGCAGCCAGGTGAACACGGCCTGGCCGGCTGCGGAGATGACGGACGCGGCGGTGTGCATCGAGTCGAACCGGCCGAGGAGGTCGTCCTGGCCGAGCCGCAGCAAGATGCCGGCCGCGGGAAGTACCGCGATCGGCAGCATCAGGCTGCGCCCGAGGCGCTGTAACCCGGCAAACACCGCTGATTCCTTTTTCGGGCTGTCTACGACAGTCATATCGGCCTTCTCTGTGCGCTTCGGTCGCCGAATCGGCGTCTGGTGAGTCCCGAAACCGGCGGCGGCGAGCGCGTCGTACGGCTTCGGGAAAACTATTGTGGACCAGCACCCCCAACGGGTACTGTCCGGTCATAACCAGTTGCTAGTTTGACCAGGTGAGCACAGGATGTCAACAGGCAAATGTGATCCAGCTAACCCATCCGGCACCATCACCTGCAGCTCGAACACGAACTACGAGGGAGAACCGATGTCCAAAGCGGACGCAATCATCAGCGGCCTCGGCGGTGCCGACAACATCGTCGAGATCGAGGCCTGCATCACCCGGCTGCGCACCGAGGTCAAGGACGGCGCCAAGGTCGACGAGGCCGCGCTCAAGGCAGCAGGCGCCCACGGCGTCCTGAAGGCGGGCAGCGTCGTGCAGGTCATCGTCGGCCCCGAGGCGGACACGCTGGCCGAGGACATCGAGGACATCCTGTGAGCCTGTCCGTGCAGGCTCCACTGCCCGGCCGCGTGCTTGCCCTGGCCGACGTGCCCGACCCCGTATTCGCCGGCCAGATGGTGGGTTCCGGAGTCGCGATCGAACCGGCGCGCGACCGTGGCGCCCTCGACGTGCTCGCGCCGATCTCGGGCAAGATCCTCAAACTGCACCCGCACGCGTTCGTCATCCTGGGCTCGGCGGGCGGCGGTGTGCTGGTACACCTGGGAATCGACACCGTGAAGCTGAAGGGCGACGGGTTCACCCTGCTGGCAGCGGAAGGCGACGACGTCGACGCGGGTGATCCCGTGGTGCGATTCGATCCGACCGAGATCGACGGCACCGGATACTCCGCCATCTGCCCGATCGTCGTGATGGACTCCAAGCCGGATTCGGTGTCGACCGACACCATCGGATCCGACGTGACCACCGGCGACGCCCTGTTCGACTGGACGGCGCCGTAGAACGGAAGGGCGGCCGGGCTCAGACGCTGCGCTGAGCCCGCTCCCCCTGAACTTCCATCTGCAGCTGGTAGCGATCGGACCGGTACCAGCTGCGGGTGTGCTCGACCGGTGTGGGACCGCTGAAGGACACCCGGTCGAAGTACATCACCGGGGCGCCCTTCTTGATGCCGAGCAGGGTCGCGATCTCCTGGCTCGCCCCGTCGGCGCTCACGGTCTGCTCCGCCCGGTCGATCGGCATGCCGTACTTGTCGGCGGTCGCCCGGTAGATCGAGCCGGTGAGGTCGAGGTCCAGCAGGCCGGGAAGCAGCGCGGCGTTGAACCAGCCGTCGTCGACGCTGACCGGTTCGCCGTCCGCCAGCCGCAGCCGTTTGACGTGATAGGCGCTGGTGTCCGGCGCAATGCGCAGCGCCTTCGCGGTGGCCTCCGGCGCCGCGTCCTCCTCGCTCTGGAGCACCACCGTCGTCGGCTTGTGCCCCTGCGCCCGCATCTCCTCTGTGAACGAGGCCAGGTGGAGTTTCGACTGCACCGGACGATGCGCGACGAACGTGCCCTTGCCACGCACCCGCACCAGGTGACCCTCGTTGACGAGCTGCCCGATCGCCTCACGAACCGTGATGCGACTGACGCCGTAGTCCTGCATCAGTTTTCGTTCACTCGTCATCAGGTCGCCGGGCTGAAGTTCCTTGGTGCACTTGTGCAGCAGGATGGCACGGAGTTGCTCGTGCTTCGGAATCACGCTGTCGCGTAGATGTACGGGCATCATTCCGGCGGCTCCAGCTCTGTCAGGGGTCGGACACATCGGATCAGGCAGTCGGACTGCAAAGGTCCCGTCCGGTCCGGTCCAACCACGAGAATACGTGATCCGGACGCTCCGGCCTACCGTGCGGCCTCGGCCAACGCTTCGAGATATTTGCGCGTCATCACCCTCTGCACGACCCGGCCGGCGGGCCCGCCGAGCCGGGTGAACCACCGGCCCGGTTTCGAGAACGCCGAGATGGTCGCGAGGACGGTGCCGTCCGGCCGCTGTTCGACGACGAAGCTCTCCTCGCCGCGCTCGGGGTGACCCGGCAGCGTCCCGTACGCGAATCCCTTGCGACGCGGTTCGTCGAGCACGTACACGACGCGGCAGGAGAACGTCAGCCGGACCGGACCGATGCCCCATCGCAGTTCGACCGACGTGCCGGGCGAGGCCGTCGGAGCGTCGGCCCGCACGTCCAGCCCGGCGTCGCGGTGCATGCCCCAGGCACACAGGTGGGTGGCGGCCGCGTCGAATGCGTCTGCCCCGTAGCCGATCACCTTCTGCTCGATCAGATGGTGATATCCCGCCGGGAAGGGAACATCGCGGCTCGCACCCACCTCGGGGTACGTGAAAGCGGGCAGGTCGTCTCGGGAGGTACTGATGGCGGGATCCTCTCGGTCCGGACGTCACGAGCAGGTGGGAAGGCACGTTACCCGGCGCACGGCCTCGAGTCCTTCAGGTGTGCCCGGCCAGTGCCGATCCACGACCTGCGGACCTGCG
Organism: Rhodococcus sp. LB1; assembly: GCF_001583455.1. NCBI lineage: Bacteria > Bacillati > Actinomycetota > Actinomycetes > Mycobacteriales > Nocardiaceae > Rhodococcus > Rhodococcus sp. LB1. Next base: position 9,648 of record NZ_LTCZ01000411.1, read on the forward strand.
CGGCGAATCACCGAGCGAAGCGTGAGGCCGATGATGATCACGTCGTCGGCGTATCCGATGACGGGGACGAAATCGGGTATCAGGTCGATCGGAACCGCGAGATAGACCAGCAGCAGGACGAGCCGGACGCGCAGACCCCGGGGCAGGTCCGGGTCGGCTGCGAGCCGGCGCAGGAGACGGAGCAGGTCCGGCAGCACCCGGATCGTCTCCCCGATCCGGGTGCTGTCGAGTCTCGATCGCCACAGCACGAGCGCCAGCACCACCCAGACGGCCAGCAGGCCCGCTGCCGCGCCGATCAGGACGGGCCGTGCCGCCGCCCACACCTGCCCCGGATCCATACGGCTGCGCCTATTGCTCCGACCGGACCGCGGGACGGATGTTCTGGTTCACATGGAAGAGGTTGTCCGGATCGTACTTCGCCTTCACCTGCGCGAGCCGGTCGTAGTTGCCGAGGTAGGAGGCACGCACGCGGTCCTCGCCCTCGGACATCATGAAGTTGACGTACGCCCCGCCCGCGGTCGTCGGGTGGAGGGCCTCCCAGTACCGCTTGGCCCAGTCCGTGATGACCTCGGCGTTGGCCGGATCCGGGTCGACACCGACGATCACCCCGGCCCAGCCGCCGTCCCGGTACGCGAACGCCGTGGCATCCTCGGCCACCCGCGTCGCCGCGCCGTCGATGGGATACATGTGCATCGTCGAATGCCCGGTGGGCAGCTGACGGCCGAACTCCAGATGAATGTCGATGGCGTCGTCGGAGATCTCCCGGACGAAGTCCGCGCGCCAGTACCACTGCAATCCGGCCGGGTACAGTCCGTCGAAGGCGGATTGCAATGCGGTGAAGGGCATTTCGTGGAGTCCGACCAGCAGCGGGTTTCCGAAGTCGCGGATCGGTTCGAGTACCGCGTCGGCCTTGTCCGGGTCACCCGTGTAGCACCAGACGACGCCGCACGCCTTGCGTCCCCACAGTTCCTCCGGGAACGGCGGCGCGGGCGGAATGGTCAGCAGCCCGATCCAGCCGTTGAGTTCCTCGGGCAGCGACGGCAGGAGTTCGCGGTACCACCGCATCACGTCCGGCGTGTCTTCCAGGTCGTACAGCACCGGCCCGCCGACGACGGTGCCGTGGTCACCGATGTCGTGACACGCGAACTGGAACGACGTGACCACACCGAAGTTTCCGCCGCCTCCCCGCAGCGCCCAGAACAGGTCCGGATGGGATCGTTCGCTCGCCGTCACCAGTGTGCCGTCGGCGAGGACGACGTCGGCGCTGAGCAGGTTGTCCACGGTGAGACCGAAACGGCGCGTCAGGTAGCCGATTCCGCCGCCGAGCGTCAGCCCGCCGACACCGGTGGACGCGATGAACCCGGACGGGGTGGCCATGCCGAACGGCACGGTGGCATGGTCGACGTCGCTCCAGGTGCACCCGCCGTCCACCCGGACGGTCCGGTCGGCGGGCGACACCGTGGTTCCGCGCATCCCCGACAGATCGATCACGAGGGCGCCGTCCCACACGCCGAGACCTCCCGCGTTGTGTCCTCCGCCGCGAACCGCGAGTTCGACGTGATGTTCCCGCGCGAACTTCACGCACGCGACGACATCCGCGGCGTTGGCGCACCGCGCGATGGCCGCGGGTCGACGGTCGATCATCGCGTTGTACACCGCGCGCGCGTCGTCGTAGCCGGCGTCGTCGGGGGTGATCAACTCTCCGCGCAGCGAGGCGGCCAGTTCCGCGTAGGGCGGCGGTGTCGTCGTCGACGGTGTCGAATTCGTGGTGGTGGTACTCATGGCCTTCTCCTCGGATCGGCAGGCCCCGGAACGGCCGTACCTGGTAATTCACACCGTAGGAGTCCGGCGTTCGCGCACCGTTCGCGCCGGCGCCCCGCCCGCGAACGGTCCGGCGTCCGCACGCAGTCGCAACACCTGCGGCAACCACCAGCGGTCGTCGTGTTGCTCGGCGGCGATCTTGGCGGCATCGAGCGTGGCGCGGGCCGCGTCCCTCCACCCGACGTCGATCTGGACCTCCGCCAGCAGTGAGAGCCAGTACGGCATACGCGCGAACGCCCGCTGCCGGCGCAACTCGGCGAGCCCCTCGCGGATCTTCGCGATTCCCGGTTCGCCGCCGAGGAGCCGGCCTTCGAGGATCTGGGACCACTGGCTGTAGTAGGCGAAATGGTAGCGCTCGCAGAGCTCCCGCAACTCGGTGAGCGAGGCGAGGAGCGCGGCGTCGTCGCCGCGGATCTGATACAGCACCGACGCGTATCCCAACGCCACCGCGAGACTGTAGGGGTGGCCGCAGGTCCTGCCCAGTGCGAGGGCATCCGCACACGACCGCGCCGCCTTCTGCTCGTCACCGATCATCCAGTACGCGTGCGACTCCCAGGCGTGGGCATGCACTTCGAGCCTGGTCCCGAGGATGAAGGAATAGTCGTCGGAGAACGATCCCAGCGCGACGTCGAAATGTTCGATCGCATCCCTCGGCCGGCCGAGACCCAGGGCAGCCCCCGCCACGGCGAACTGCGCCTGACCCTCGAATTCCGGATCGGCCGCGGACAGTTCGAGGGCACGCACGCCGATGCCGTGAGCCTGCGCGGTGTGCCCCTGCACGAAGTGTGTCGCGAACAATCCGATCAGGGCACCGAGCACGACTTTCGGCCGGCGCAGACGCTGCCCCAGCTCCACCGTGCGGTCCAGCGTCTGCTCGAGCTCGGCGGAGGAGTACCCGTACAGGGTGGTCAGCGGCGCCGACATGCCCTGCCGCACATCCACCTCGTGAGCGTCCCGGTTGCGGCCCACCGGCATCGCCTCGAGGAGGTCGAGGCAGTCCCGGAAATGCCGCAGAGCCTCCGCGTTCGCGAACACGCTGGCTGCCACCTCGGCGGCGCGCTGCAGATAGTGGAGCGCGCGGTCGGGGCGGCCGCCGCGCCGATACTGCTCGGCGAGTTGCGCTGCCACGTCGTCGGTGCGGCCGGCGTGGAGAAGTTCGAGTCCCTGCGCCAGCCGCCGATGCAGGAGCCAGCGTCGCGGCGGGCTGACCGAGCGGTACGCGGCCTCCCGGACCAGGTCGTGCACGAAATCGTAGCCGGTGCCCGCCGGCCGGACGATCCTCCGCCGCCACAGCTCGTCCACCGCCTGGACGAGAGAATCCGCGTCCAGGTCGCTCGCCTCGCTGAGCAGGTCCAGATCGAAATCCGTGCCGAGCGCACCGGCGAGGCCTGCGACGTCCCGCGCGGGTTCCGAGCACTGTTCGAGCCGCCGCTGCAGCACCTCGCCGAGGTCGTCGGCGGCCCCGCCGCGCCCGGTCGCATCCATGCCCGGCACCATCCTGGCGGCCTCCACGACGTACAGCGGGTAGCCCCCGGTCGCGGCGTACAGGACCGCCTCCTCCGACGAGTCCAGCGCCCGGCCGCCGAGGGAGCGCGCCAGTTCCGCGGTCCCGTCCGCGGTCAACGGGTCCACCTCGACGTCCGTGACCAGCCGTGCCGCCCGGAGCGCCCGCAGCGCGTCCCGCACATCGTGACGCGACCGCGCCTCATCCGTGCGGGCGGTCGCAGCCACCAGTACCCGCATGTGGGTGTCGAGTGAGAGCAGGAAGGCCAGCCAGGCCGTCGTCTCCGCGTCGCACCACTGCAGATCGTCGAGGACGAGCAGGACCGGCCGGCCCGACGACAGCACCGCACGCGTCGTTCCCTCGAAGAAGCGGTGACGCTGCCAGGCGTCGACCATCGCCCGGGACGTCGACGGTCGCGGCCCGGGCTCGGCGCTCGGGACCAGCCGTTCGACCTCGGCCCGCCACAACGGATTCAGAGACCCGATCGCGGACCGAAATTCCGGGCTGCGCAGCCACTCGGCGACGGGCGCCAGCGCGACGCGGCCCGGCAGTCCGAAACACCGCGTGGTCGCCACCACCGCCCCGTCGGCGCGGGCGATGTCCGCGAGTTCGGTGGTCAACCGGGTCTTGCCGACACCCGCGTCCCCCGAGACGAGCAGCAGTCCCTGCCTGCCGTCGAGGGACTGCTGCCACCGCCGCTGCAGTTCCCCGCGTTCACGCTCCCGCCCGATCAGAGCGGGTACCGCGGTCCGGACGCGTTCGGACCGGCGAGCCGCGCCGGCACCGACCCTCGGGTGCTCCCCCAGCAGGTGGTCGAACAGCCTGCTGGTCGCCGCGCTCGGCGTGACCCCGAGTTCGGTCTCGAGAACGGCCGCGCATCGGTGGTAGGTGGTCATCGCCGCCGCCCGGTCACCCGACGCGGCCTGCAGTTCCATGAGAATCCGGTACCCGACCTCCTCCAGGGGATCGAGCTGAATACGCCGGCGCGCGCACGCCGTGGCGGTCTCCATGTCACCCGACTCCCGCAACACCCGCACCGTCGCCTCGCAGAGTTCGACGCACTGCCTGCGCAGCACCTCGCGGTGCTCGAGGACCCAGTCTTCGTACGTTCCGGGCATGAGCTCGCCGCGATAGGTGTCGATCGCTCGGTCCGCGTGGTCGAGAAATGCCCGTGGGTCGGAATCGGCGAGGGCCGCGACGGCGGCCGACCGCTCGTTGCGGAAGGTGTCGACGTCCACCCGGCACGACGACGAGTCCGTCCACGTGAGCGTCGGCCCGTCTGCCGCGAGCGCACCGTCCGATCCCAGGAGGGCCCGGAGATTGTGCAGTTCCCGCCGGAGGTTGGTGCGGGCCTGCTGCTCGCTCGACTCGGGCCAGAACAGCCCCGCGAGGCGGGTCCTGGACTGTGCGAGACCGGCGTGCAGCACGAGGTAGGCCAGCAACGCGATCGCCCGTGACGAGATGGGGCCGACCCTGACATCCTCCGGGTTCGATACGCGCTGTTCGCCGAGCAGGTAGACCGTCAACATGACTGACCAGCTCCCGGTCGCGGAACGAGGCGAGCTTCCGCGTCCTCATCATCGCACGGTCAGCGGAAGTGCTGGTACAGCGCTTTCAGCTCTCGGATCGCGGCGTCCACCGCACGCTCGTCCTCACTGACCGATCGGATCGCCTTCCGCAGCAGCAGCGGGTCGAGGTCGTCGATCGCCGCCCGGAAGTCGGCGTCGGGCAGGTCGGGCAACTGGGACTCGTCGCCGAACCAGTCGTCGACGTCCACGTCGGAGGAGTCGCCGCCGACACCGTCGATCAGCATGTCCAGGTCGACGCCGCGCAGCGTCAGGATCTCGAGCGGGTTCTCGTCGATGCGTTCGGTGGTGAGGTACGCGACCGCCGCCGCATGTTTGCACGGCCAGCCGTCGTCCGGGCAGGTGCAGTCGTAGTTCAGCGCGGACGCCCCGGCGGGCAGCAGCAGGGGTCCGAGAACCTCCGGAACTCCGCCACCCGCCAACGTCGCGAGACTGCCGGGTTGCCGACGCACCAGCGCGACGAGTTCCGCGACCTCCGCCTCGTCGAGGCGATCGATCGAGACGGTGGCGACGAACGGCTGGAGCTGACTGCCCTGGACCTCCCCCGTGACCATCCCACCGGCGATCTCGAGCGAGATGACCTGTCCGCTGCGCGCGTAGCTTCGCCCGCGGCTCATCCGGCCCTTGTCGGCGACGAACTCGATGATGTCGACGAATTCGCGGCCCCACCACGTGCGCCCGAACGATCCACGCTGGGATCGTGCCTCCAGCCCGCCCGTCACCGGTCGACGCTTGCCGTACTGGCCGAAGTACGGCGCGGGTCGCCGATTCGTCATTCGCCCACCGCCTCGTCGCCGAGCCGGAGCAGTTCACCGAGTTGCTCGGTGCTCATCTCCGTCACCCAGTTCTCGCCCGTCCCGACGGCGAGATCCGCCAACTCCTGCTTGGTGGCGATCATCGCGTCGATCCGCTCTTCCAGGGTGCCGACGCACACGAGCTTGCGCACCTGCACGTCCCGCCGCTGACCGATCCGGAACGCCCGGTCCGTGGCCTGGTTCTCGACCGCCGGGTTCCACCACCGGTCGAGGTGAACGACGTGATTGGCCGCGGTGAGGTTCAGGCCCGTCCCGCCCGCCTTCAGCGAGAGCATCATGATCGGCGGCCCGTCGTCACCCTGGAACGAGGCCACCATGTCGTCGCGTTTCTGCTTGGAGACGCCCCCGTGCAGAAACGGCACGGGAGTACCGAAACGCTCCGCGAGGTACGGGGTCACGAGGTCGCCGAATTCCCGGAACTGGGTGAACAGCAACGCCTTCTCGCCGTCCGCGACCACCGAGTCCAGAATGTCTTCGACGAGCCCCAGCTTGCCGGAGCGGTGCTGTCCACGCCGCATCACCGCCGACCCGTCGCGCAGGAAGTGCGCCGGGTGGTTGCACACCTGCTTGAGTTTCGTCAGGGCGGCGAGGACGGCCCCCTTGCGCTTCATCCCCTTCTTGTCCTTGATCTGCGCCATCATGTCGTCGACCACCGCCCGGTACAGCGCGGCCTGCTCGGCGGTGAGGTTGGCACGGACCGTCATCTCGAACTTGTCCGGGAGGTCGGCGATGACCGCGGGATCGGTCTTGACGCGGCGCAGCACGAACGGCGACGTGACCGCGCGGAGCCGGGCGACGGCCGTCTGGTCCTGCTCCCGCTCGATCGGCACCACGAAGCGCTTGCGGAACATTGCCTCCGAACCCAGGATGCCCGAGTTCGCGAAGTCGAGGATCGAGCGCAGTTCGTCGAGGCGGTTCTCGACCGGAGTGCCCGTCAAAGCGACGCGGTGCGCCGCCGGAATGCTCCGCGCCGCCCGCGCCTGGGACGTCTTCGCGTTCTTGATGTGCTGCGCCTCGTCCAGCACGACACGCCGCCAGTCCTGCTCCTTCAGGTGCGCGACGTCGCGAGCCAGCAGCGCGTACGTGGTGATCACCAGATCGCTCTGCGTCACGGCGGCGGTGAACTCCTCACCGCTCAGCCGCTGCGGACCGTGGTGGACGAGCACCCGCAGCGAGGGAACGAAGCGTGCCGCCTCGCGCTGCCAGTTGCCGACCACCGACATCGGGCACACCAGCAAGGTGGGTGTCGCGGCGTTCTCGTGTGCCAGCAGTGCGAGCAACTGCAGCGTCTTGCCGAGACCCATGTCGTCGGCGAGGACGGCGCCGAGGCCGAGGCGGCTCATGAAGACCAGCCAGTCGAGCCCCCGCTTCTGATACGGGCGCAGCGTCGCGTCCAAGCCGTCCGGGGTCGGCACGTCCTGCGGCTTCGTGTCGCCGTCCAGCAACGCGGCCGCCCAGCCGGTGGCCGTGACCTCCTCGACGGGAAGGTCGGACAGATCGTCCGCGATCAGGTCCTTCAGCAGGTCCACGATGGCCCGGTCGCCGCTGGCGTGCCGCTCCGTCACGTAACGCGCGGCGCGGGAGAGCACTTCCTGATCCGCCCGGACCCACTCACCGCGCAGTCGCACGAGATCACTCTTCGAGTTGACCAGTCGATTCATCTCCGCGGCGGTGAGGACCGTGTCGCCGAGTGCCAGTTCCCAGTTGTACTGCACCAGCTGGTCTTTGCCGACGGCCCGGTTCTCCGCGCTCGCCGGAGTGCTCGGCGAGCTCACCCTCAGCCGCATCGACGGCGACGCCACACTCCACGCCCGCGGCAGCAGCAGGCTGATGCCCTTCTCCTTCAACGCCACCGCCCCGTGTCCGACGAGGTCGATGACCACGGCGGTGGGCAACATCAGGTCCAGGCTGTCGGGATCACTGGGGACGTCCTGCAGTCGCGGGTAGGCGGCCACGGCCTCCGTCAGCTTGCGCACCCCGATCTGCAGGCGGCTCGCCTCCGTGCGGTGCAACGGAATCGGCACCGGCGCTTCGCCTTCCGGACGAAGACAGACCTCCAGTCGCCACAGCACCGTGTCCGGATCCCAGTCCGCCTCCACGTCAACGTCTTCCGGCTCGAGGAGCCGCAGCACCAGTTCGGGTTCGTCCACTTTGAGGCTGTCGCGCCACCCGTCCAGCGAACCCGACAGCTGGGCGGTGCCCTCGTCGAACTGGTCCCCGCGCACGAGCGCCGCGATCAGCAGATGGTCCGCGTCGCTGCCGGAATCGTCCGGATGCCTGCGTTCGAGGACACGGCGGGCGACGGGGTCGGTCAGCTCGGTGACCATGTCGTCGAGCACGGCCCGGGGGGTCGTGCCGTGACGCTGGACCGGCGGCATCGCGACGGCCAGCTCCGTGAGCCACGCACGCTGCCGTTCACCGCCGAGCAGCCGCCAGCGCGGCCACCAGCCGCCCTCCGCCCGGTGCACCTCGGGCACCACCCGGCCGGCGCGTGCCCACCGCTCGACACCGCGGGCGACGTGGGCGAGGTAGCGCAGATCCCCGGCGACCCGGGGGTCGCGGCCCGAGACCGACAGCAGGAACTCCGTCGCATCCGGCGGTGCGAGCGCGACCGCGGCCCACTCGAGCATCTCCGGCCCCGACGGCGTCGGCATCGGCACCTTCACGTGATGCCGGAACTTCCGTGCCAGCACCCGCCCGACCGCATCCGTCGGCTCCGAGGCGGCCGGATTCCGGTCCTCCACCCACAGCATGAGACCCGAACCCGGTGTCCAGAGGCCGTGCAGCATGCACCCATCCAAGCAGGTGCGACCGACAGCGCGTGAAATCCCTGCTCGTGACATGTAACCCTCGACCATATTCCACCGATGAACGAGTTGGCGGCTGTCCACGCCGGTAACTCACCGGGATCGCTGCCGTACGTGATCGCAGTGATCGGAGGAAGACAAAATGGACATGGAACAGATCTTGGAAGTCCTCGTTCAGCTCATCCAGGTCCTCGGACCGTTGATGGGTGGCGGCGGTGGCGGCGGAGGCACAGGTTCCCTGGGTTCCCTGGGCGGCTGAGTTCTCACGAGAAGGCCCGCCGACTCCACGTCGGCGGGCCTTCGTCGTGCCCGAATCCCGGCCCCGGTTCGTGATAGGACTGTGGGCGTGAGCATGGCATACGGCTTCAGCGAGTACGGCGGCCCCGAGACGCAGCAGTTCTTCGACGTCCCCGTCCCTTCCCCCGGGCCCGGACAATTGCTGGTCGCCGTCCACGCGGCCGGCGTGAATCCCGCCGATTGGAAGGTGCGGGCGGGAACGCGCAAGGACACCGTCCCCGTCACCCTTCCCGCCGTTCTCGGCCGGGAGGTCGCCGGTGTGGTCGCGGACGTCGGCCCCCGGGTGACCGGCTTCGCGGTCGGCGATGCCGTGTTCGGCGCAACCTCCACCGGGTTCGGCGGATACACCGAGTACACCCTGGTCAACACGGCCTCAGCGGCGCACAAGCCCGACCCGGTCTCGTTCGCGGATGCGGCCACGCTCCCCGTCGCGGCGGGAACCGCGTACGACGCGCTGACCGCCCTGGATCTGGCGCCCGGCAATCGGTTGCTCGTCGTCGGCGCGGGCGGCGGCGTGGGGGTGGCGGCGCTGCAGTTGGCCACGGCGTGGGACGTCACCGTGATCGGAGTCGCGAGCGAGAGCAAGCGGGAGGTAGTCGAATCGCTCGGCGCCATCTGGGTGGCGTCCGGAGCGGGACTGGCCGCACGCATACCCGGCCCGGTCGACGCCGTCTTCGACCTCGTCGGCGGTGACGCGCTCGCCGAGGCGGCGCGGTCGGTCGCGGATCCGGCGGCGATCATCAGCACCGGCGACCCGCTCGCCGCGCGGGATCTCGGCGGCTCGGGGGTGGAACGGCGCCGAACGTCCGCGGTGTTCGCGGAGCTGGCCGCGCTGGTGGCCGACGGGACCCTCGATCCGCGGGTCGCTCACCGATTCCCGTTCGCGCACGCCGGTGACGCTCTCGCGATGGTCGAATCCGGTCACACGAGCGGCAAGGTCGTGATCGAGTTCGGTTAGCAGGTCTGGCTTTCACCCGTCCCGAGGTAGATGCTGGAGAGACGTAGCTGCCGGACACTCGGGAGTCGGCCATGAGCATCCTGATCCAGGTTCTCGAACAGGGGTACGCGCTCACCACTCCGTGGGAGCAACGGAAGTACGCCTTCGTCGATGCCACGCACATCGTCACGATTCGACTGGACGGACAGTCGGGTGTGTGGCTCGACGGGATGAAACACGGTGAGGCACACAGGCTTGCGGTCACCCCCACCCCCAGCGAGGCGATCTTCTTCCTCCTCCGCACCCTCGATCTACTCGCGGAATGCCGGCAGAGCGGCGGTTCCTGGGTGATCGGCCACGACGGCACGCACCTGTCGTCGATCGCCGCGGTGCGCCTCCCCTTCACTTGACCTGTCGGGGGCCCGGTGCATACTCCCGGTGGTAGGGGGAGATGGGTCGAGCGCCGGGGGACGCATGAGACTTCTGTACGTGGCCGCGTGGGTGGCGGCGATCCTGACGGTCTGCGGTTGCGGGGTGTCGCTTCTCGACCTCAGCGGCCCCGGCCCCGCTCCGGGCAGTCCGCCCCGCGCACACATCGAGGAGTTGCTCGGCCGGGTCGCGACGGTCGAGTCCCGTCCGCACCCCGGCGGATACCAGCGCGGGTGTTCCGGCAAGGAGTTGTGCGTCTTCGGCCCGGCCTGGACCGACGACCAGGACGCCGCGGCCGGCCACGACGGGTGCGACACCCGCAACAACGTTCTCGCGCTCGATCTCCGCTCGGTGGCCTTCCGCGACGGCACCCGCGACTGCGTGGTGCTGAGCGGGGTCCTCGCCGATCCGTATTCCGGCGAGGTGCTCCAATTCGACCGAGCCGACGCCAAAGCCGTTCAGATCGACCACGTCGTATCCGTCACTTC
>NZ_LTCZ01000412.1:0-195 GCF_001583455.1 Rhodococcus sp. LB1
GCCGCAGTGACAGTCCACCACGACCACCACACCGGCGACCGACTCGTCGGCTACGTCGTCCCCCGCGACCACACCCCCCTCGACCCCACCACGATCCACACCTTCGCCGCCGACCACCTCCCCGACTACATGGTGCCCACCCCCATCACCATCCTCGACGCACTACCCCTGACCACCAACGGCAAGATCGACCGG
>NZ_LTCZ01000412.1:235-99621 GCF_001583455.1 Rhodococcus sp. LB1
CTCGGCGTCGACCGCGTCGGACTCGACGACGACTTCTTCACCCTGGGCGGCAACTCGCTGCTCGCCATCCAGGTCAGTGCGCGGCTGCGCGAGGCTCTCGACGTCGAGATACAAGTGGCATGGCTCTTCACTGGAGCCACGGTGGAAGCGATCGCCAGTAGAGTCGAGTCGGTCTCCGACGGGTCGACACCTATTGTGCCGACCGGGCCTTCGGCATTCGACGTCCTGTTCCCGATCACATCAGCTGGAGATTCCGACCCAATCTTTTGCATACACCCGGCTAGCGGATTGGCCTGGTGCTACGCAGGTTTGGGTCGATACACCGAACCGAGACGGCGAATCTACGGGCTGCAATCCCCCGAACTCGTCGAAGACGACCCGCATCCCCGTTCGATCGAACAGTTGGCGGAGCACTACGTCCGGGAGATCCAGGCCGTGCAACCAGATGGGCCATATCACCTGCTCGGCTGGTCCTTGGGCGGAGTTATTGCCCACGCCGTAGCCACACGACTTCGCCTTCTCGGGAAGCAGGTCTCGATGCTGGCGATGCTGGACAGCCGGTTCGGCGAAGCGGAATCGACTGTAAACCAGGAATTCACTGTTGAAGACATCCTGGTCGAGCTAGCCGATCTGTTTGGATTCGGTGCCGAAGACTTCGATGCCGCGGGGGGATCCATGTCGGCTGAACAAGCGACCGAACTGATTCATCTGCGAACCGGAGCATTCGAGTTTCTCCAGCCATCACACGTGAAGCGGATCGTCGAATCCTTCAACGACGCGCCACGGTTGGTCGCCGAGTACCACCCCGCCGTGTTCGACGGAAACATGCTTTTCTTCGCCGCCGCAGCTGGCGAGATGACCCAGGAAGTTGCCGAAAGTTGCTGGCAACCATATATAACTGGTTCAATCGACTATTATCCCATCGATGCCACGCATATTCGTATGACCACGCCGCGAGCGTTGGCGGACATTGCACGAGTTCTCAACACCTACCTCGTCGACGCTGTCAGTTAGCGGCGCCTCCCTGTGCCAAACGAACTACTCGATGGTGCAACGACCGCATGAAATCGCCATCTCGCGATCCAGCCGGACAAGGCGCAGCTGATTCCGTCCACCGCGACGGCGCGGTTGCTGCCCGAGACGCTTTTCGGCGAACGCTATGTGTCGCTGATCGTTCCCGAGGGCGACACGGCTCCGCCGATCCAGGCCGGCGACCCGAGCCGCGCCTGCTCGACAATCGCGGACCGGCTTGCTACGAGGACGTCACCGGCGTCCCCGCTCAGGTCCCGGGATACGGAGCCCAGATCACGCCCGCAAGTGGACCGTCGCCCGGTTTCCGGACGGTGGATCGTCAGATCGCCGCCGCGAGGACCTCCACTCCCGGTCCGTCGAGGTCGTCGAGCGCCACTCTCCGACCGGAGACGGCCAGGAGAAGCGAAAGGGCGGTGCCGCTCACCTCGGGGCCGTCGCCGATCGACACGTCGGCGTCCGCTGCCGTCAGCCGGACACGGGACACAAGCTCTTTTGCGCCGCCGAAGGACGCCGGGGTGCGCGTCTGGAGGCGGAGCGATCTGTCGACGGCCTCCGCCGGGTAGGCGCGGGTGAGTCTCAAGGGCCGACGGATGTCCTCACCGTGGACGATCTCCTCGACGAGCCTGCTGTCGAGGGGTGCCGGAGGCGTCGACGTGCGCGACGCCGCCCGACGAAGCCGCTCCAATGTCTCCTGCGGTGAGGCGCCACGCTCGCGTTCCGCGCCGCGCGCGTTCTGGCGGTCGAAGTCGAATCGCGCCCGGGCGAGGCCGAGCATGAAACCGAGGCGCGTCGTCCGAGCCGTGTCGACCAGGTGTGCAACCACGTCGTGCACGGTCCACTCGCCACAGAGCGAGGGCTCGTCCCACCGCGCGGCGTCGAGATACCCGAGGTCGTCGATCAGCGCCGCACGCTCCGCGTGCACCATCGACCAGACATCTTCCACAGCTCGCTCCTTCGGTCGGCCACATCGTATGCAAGGTAAGACTCGTCGAGACACGGAAACTCATCGCTGCCCGAGGAACGACCGAATGAGAGCCGACCCACATGGTCAGCTGTCGATGGTGAGCAGGTCTGCGAGGTTGTCCAGGCTTGCTCGCACCGTGCGTGAGTACGCCTTCGCGACTATCGGGTCAGCCAGCTTGCCGAAGATCCCTCCGAGGCCACTTTCGCTGTCGGTCCGATAGGTGAACAGGGTGCCGCCGTCGACTTCCTCGAGCCTTGTCGTCGCGGTGAAGGCGATCTTGCTCTCCACCGACCTGGACGCAGCCACCTTCAACGGCTCGTACTCGACGAATTCGGTGACCCAGTCGAGCCGCCTACCCAGAATGCGGGTTACCCCGCGCCACCGGGTGCCCACCCCGAGTTCCCCGTCGGTGAGCTGCTCGCATTCAACGGTGGACGCCTCCCACGACGGCCAGTTCTCCGCAACGGTGACAAAACTCCACACTTCCGACGCAGGACGGGCAATGACGACGGACTGCTCGACAACCGGCATGGTGATCATCCCTTTGGTGGTGGCTGGATCGGATTCGACCGACCTCGTCACGCTCCTCAGGCGATGTAGGGCCAGAAGACTGGAGACCGGTCTGTTTGATCTTCCTCTCTGTGCGGGCTCGCTGTCACTGATGGTTAGCGCATCAAAGCGCTGGTAGACGGTGCGATAAGCCCACGAATCGCCGATAGAACTGGATCGATCTGCAAAGGAGCAGAGATGATCGAATCATGACAACGGATCGCCGTACGCTTCGGAACACCTTCGAGTTGGCCGCCGAGAAGTACCACGCCGCTCGGCCCAGCTATCCGTCAGCGCTCTACGACGAACTCGTCCTCACGTCCGGACTGCGCCCAGGCGACTCGCTACTGGAGATCGGAGGAGGTACGGGCAAGGCCACCGTCGAGCTCGCGCGGCGGGGCTTCACCATCACGTCGATCGAACTCGGGCATGACCTGGCAGCGATCGCGCGTGAGAATGTAGCGCCGTTCCCTCACGCCGAGGTGGTCTGCGACGATTTCGAGCAATGGAGGCCTGCGCCAGGCGTGACCTACGACCTCGTGTTCGCGGCAACCTCCTGGCACTGGATCGATCCCTCGACGCGATACATCAAGGCGGCCAGCCTCATTCGCCCCGAAGGACATCTGGCTTTCTGGGGTGCACAACACGTGTTCCCGGAAGGTGGGGACCCGATCTTTCGTGACATCCAGCCCGTCTACGAGGAGATCGGCGAAGGTCTCCCAGATGCCGCGACGTGGCCGCGCCCGGGTGAACTCGCCGATCATCGGGCCGAAATGTGGGAGTGCGGGCTCTTCGACAATGTCGTGGTCCGTCACTTCGACTGGGAAGTCAGCTACGACGTGGACGGCTACCTCGACCTTCTCGACACCTTCTCCGGTCACATCGCCATGGCGAAGTGGCAACGGGAACGGCTCTACGGCGAGATTCGTCGCCGAATCGCCGAGCGGCCCGATCACCGCATCCGGCGGCACTTCGGCGCGGTCCTGCACATTGCCCGCCGTCGCAGCTGATCTTCACGCATTTCGCGCCAGACGGCCGACGACCCGACCGACTCTCCGGTCAAGCCCGGGGCGCATCACAGGCTTCGGTGTGGCCGTCCAACGCACATAGGCGAAGGCGGCTTGGTTCCGCACCTCCGAAGAGTGCGACTGCCAACCCCAGAACACCTCCACTGCCGGCCAGCACCGCACCGAGTAGGAACATTCCACTCATCAGACCCTCCCCTCTGTCCTGTCCCCATTACAGCAGGCCCCCACCCGGACACGGGCTCCGGCCTGCCGGACAGATCCCAACTCCCGCTTCAGCAGGACTCGACGGCGACGACGCGACGGGCGGTTGTCGACGGGAGGAGCGCGAGGACGAGGGCCAGCGCCGTCAGCACGAGGACCAGGACGGCCACGTAGAGCCATTGTCCGCTCGCCCAGGCGATTCCTCCGACCCAGCCGAACAGGCTGGATCCGGCGTAGTAGGAGACGTTGTACAGCGCCGTTGCCTGTGCGCGACCCGTTTTCGCGTGGGCGCCGACCATGCCGGATGCGACGGCATGGCCGACGAAGAGCCCGGCGGTGATCGCGGCCACGCCGAGGAGGATCAGGACCAGCGGTCCGGCGACGCTGAGCACCGTCCCGCCTGCCATGAACGTGCAGGCCAGCACGAGCACGGTTCGGTGACCGAGCCGGCCCACCAACCAGCCGGCGGCGCGAGAACCCGCCGTACCCGCCAAATAGGCGAGAAAGATCAGCGAGACCACTGTCGGCGCGAGGTGGTACGGAGCGGCCTCGAGGCGGAAGGGGAGGTAGTTGAAGACGGCCACCATGCCACCGACGAGTAGCGCGCCGATGCCGAACAATCCCAGCAGGCGGGTATCCCGCAGGTGGATGGCAAGGATCCCTGCGGACGGGACGAGCGCTTTCCGGCCCCGCCCGGTGGGTAGCAGCACGATCAGGATGGTCATCAGGATCGCCAGACCGACGCCGAGGATCGCCAGTGCCGGGCGCCACCCGAGGTGATCGGCGACCGGGACGACCAGAAGGCGACCACTCAAACCACCCAAAGATGTTGCTGCCACGTAGGAACCGGCCAATGCTGCGGCCCGGGCCGGCGCCGCGACCTCGTGGAGCAGTGTCATCGCCAGCGCTGGTAGTCCACCGAGCGCCACGCCTTGGACGAATCGTCCCGCCACCAGCGCGTCGAACGTCGGGAGCCAGGGGACGGCCACGGCGAGCAGGCCCGCCGTTGCCGCCGCGTACCGCATCGCGGTGGGGCGCCCCACTCGATCCGAGAACCGGGCCCACGGCAGAACCGACAACGCCAGCCCGAGCGTGGCCGCGGAGACCAGAAGGGAAGCCTGAGCCGGGCTCACAGAGGCGTCGTGCCCGATTTGCGTGAGGAGGCCTTGAGGCGCGTACATCAGGGCAAAGGTCGCCACGCCGGCACACCACAGGGCCGCCGAGAGTCGGCGGTCCGGATTTCCCGTCGGCAGCGTGTTCTGCAGGGCAGCCGCTGCGTGGGTGTCCTTCTCCGTGAGGTGGGTGGCCGACATGCAGTCGACGGTAGATCCGAAGAACTGATGAATCCAATGCAGATCAATCCACCGACTCATACAGTTGAGTTATGAATAGCGAGTCCGTCAAGGCGCTGTTGCCGCATCTTCCCGTGCTCGTCGCCCTCGGCGAAGTCGAACACGTCACTGTCGCTGCCGCGATGCTCGGGATGCCCCAGCCCACGGTCAGCCGGATAGTCCGCCGACTCGAAAGGCAACTCGACATCCCGCTCCTGGAACCGGACGGCCGCGGCGTGCGCCTGACCGATGCCGGGCGGACACTGGTGCCCTACGCGCAACGCGCACTCGAAGCGGTGGTAGACGGCCTCGACGCCGTGCAGTCCGAAGACCGACAGGCGCGGGCCACCGTCCGCGTCGCCTTTCAGATGTCGCTCGGCGAGCACCTCGTGCCCGAGTTGATTCGCACCGTCCGCGCGACGGATCCGACGATCCGGTTCGTCCTCAGCCAGGGAGCGCGCCGCACGTGCCTGGACACCCTCCTCAACCGTGAGGCCGACATCGCGCTCGCCTCCCGTCTCACCCCACCGCCCGAGGGCCTGACGGTCACGCCGCTGTTCGAACAGCCGCTCGTCGTCCTGGTGCCCTCCGAGCACCCGCGGGCCGCATCGACCTCGACGACGATCCGTGACCTCGCCTCCGAGCCGATCGTCACTCTCAAGCCCGGCTACGGGCTCCGGGGATCGCTCGACGACCTGTTCGCCCGGGCCGGTGCCCTACCCACGATCGCGTTCGAAGGAGAGGACCTGCACACCGTGCACGGCCTGGTCGCATCCGGCTTGGGCGTGGGCATCGTGCCGGCCACGGATACTCCCCCACCCGGGTGCGCGCAGATTCGCCTCGACGATCCCCGAGCCTTCCGCGACATCGGTGCCGCGCGCCTACCCGGTCCCCCGAGCGTCGCGGTCACCACGGTCATCGCTGCCCTCATAACGCTCACCTCGACGGAGAGCGGGGAGACCCCGTGAACCGCGAACATCTCCAACACGATTACGGCCTCCGTTTCGACTGGGGCCTGCCGGGGGCGAAAGCCGTCGGCGCCGACGCCGACGTCGCGGTCGTAGTGGACGTCCTGTCGTTCACCACCACACTCACCGTTGCGGTCGACGCCGGCATCGACGTCCTGCCCTACCGGTGGAACGACGATTCCGCGGAACGCTACGCCCGTGATTCGGACGCGGTCCTCGCCGTCGGACGCAGCCGGGCAGCGAACGGGCAGATCAGCTTGTCGCCGAATACGATTCGACGGACCGCGGCGCCGCGCAGGTTGGTGCTTCCCTCGCCGAACGGATCGACCATCAGCTTCGAACTCGGCGCCGGAACCGGCGTGTGCGTCGGGGCGTCCCTACGGAATGCGACCGCTGTTGCAGACTGGATCGCCCGGCACTGCACGTCGACGTCGGTGGTGTCGGTGATCGCCGCCGGGGAGAAATGGCCGGGCGGCGAACTCCGGCCGGCGATCGAGGATCTGTGGGGCGCGGGCGCCGTGCTGTCCGCCCTGTCGGCGACCGGGTGGGGCACAGACTCTTCGCCGGAAGCCCTGGCGGCCATGACCGCTTGGCAGGGCGTAGCAGAGACCCTCCCGCAGTCCCTCGCGGCGTGTGCGTCGGGACGGGAGTTGCGTGCCTCGGGATACCCGGAGGACGTCGCAATCGCCGCCGAGGTGGACCGGAGCACCGCAGTCCCGGTCCTCGACGATCGGGTCTTCCGAACGGCTTCGCAATAAAGTGGGCGCCATGTTCGATACCTGGGACGCCGACGCGCCTGGAGTCCTCCGCCTGCCGTCCGGGCGCCTGGTTCGCGGCCGGGGGCTGAGGCGACCGCTCCCCGAGGGTCCCCTCCCCGATTTCGCCGTATACCTGCTGGGGCGAACGCCGCCGCCGGTGCAGTGGGACTCACGGTGGGTCCGCTGGCCCGATTTCGCGTTGCCGCGGGACCGCGACGACACCCTCGATGCGCTCGGTGAGGTGTGGCGCCGCGCCGCGACGGAGCGGGTGGAGGTGGCGTGCCGGGGCGGTCACGGCCGGACGGGCACAGCCCTCGCCTGCATTGCCGTGCTCGACGGGATCCCGGCGCGGGACGCCGTCGCGTACGTCCGGCAGCACTACCACCGTCACGCGGTCGAGACACTGTGGCAGCGTCGGTATGTCGGACGGTTCACCGCGGCACCGACCTCCTGACGCGCGCACCGGCACCGGACACGAACACGCCGACGGCCCCGCACGAGATCCGTGCGGGGCCGCCGGCGTGATGGCCGGGAGAAGACTACTTCTCGGCAGCCGCCTCTTCGCTCTGCTCGGCCGGAGCCGCAGCGCCGTCTTCTTCGACGGGGATCAGCGAGATCTTGCCACGGTTGTCGATGTCGGCGATCTCGACACGCAACTTCGAGCCGACGCTCACGACGTCCTCGACCTTGGCAATGCGCTTACCGCTGCCCAGCTTCGAGATGTGCACCAATCCGTCGCGGCCGGGGAGGAGCGACACGAACGCACCGAAGGCGGTGGTCTTGACGACCGTGCCCAGGAAGCGCTCGCCGACCTTCGGAAGCTGCGGGTTGGCGATGGCGTTGATCATGTCGATCGCGGCCTGCGCGGACGGGCCGTCCGTCGCACCGACGAACACGGTGCCGTCATCTTCGATGGAGATGTTGGCGCCGGTCTGCTCGGTGATGGAGTTGATCATCTTGCCCTTGGGGCCGATGACCTCACCGATCTTGTCGACCGGGACCTTGATGGCCGTGACGCGCGGGGCGAACGGGCTCATCTCGTCGGGGGTGTCGATGGCCTCGGCCATGACCTCGAGGATCGTCGCACGCGCGTCCTTGGCCTGCGACAGCGCGCCGGCGAGGACCTTGGACGGGATGCCGTCGAGCTTCGTGTCGAGCTGCAGGGCCGTGACGAAGTCCTTCGTGCCCGCGACCTTGAAGTCCATGTCGCCGAACGCGTCCTCGGCACCGAGGATGTCGGTGAGCGCGACGTAGCGGGTCTCACCGTCGACCTGGTCGGAGACCAGGCCCATGGCGATGCCCGCGACCGGAGCCTTCAGCGGCACACCGGCGTTGAGCAGTGCGAGCGTCGACGCGCACACGGAGCCCATCGAGGTGGAGCCGTTGGAGCTGAGAGCCTCCGAGACCTGGCGGATGGCGTACGGGAATTCCTCGACGCTGGGCAGCACGGGCATGAGTGCCCGCTCCGCCAGCGCGCCGTGACCGATCTCGCGGCGCTTCGGCGAACCGACGCGTCCCGTCTCACCGGTGGAGTACGGCGGGAAGTTGTAGTGATGCATGTACCGCTTGGTCGTCTCGGGTCCGAGCGAATCGACCTGCTGCGCCATCTTCACCATGTCGAGGGTGGTGACACCCAAGATCTGGGTCTCGCCGCGCTCGAACAGAGCGGAACCGTGTGCACGCGGAACGATGGCGACCTCAGCCGACAGCGAACGGATGTCCGTGATGCCACGGCCGTCGATGCGGAACTGGTCGCGCAGGATGCGCTGACGGACCAGCTTCTTCGTCAGCGAGCGGAACGCCGCGCCCAGTTCCTTCTCGCGACCCTCGAAGTTCGGGGCGACCTGCTCGAGGACCTCGACCTTGACCTCGTCGGTCTTGTCGTCGCGTTCCTGCTTGCCCGCGATGGTCAGTGCCGCGCTGAGCTTCTCCGCTGCGGCGGCCTCGACGGCTGCGAACACGTCGTCCTGGTACGCCGGGAAGACGGGGAAGTCACCGGTCGGCTTGGAGGCCTTGGCCGCGAGCTG
This sequence comes from Rhodococcus sp. LB1, assembly GCF_001583455.1. Lineage (NCBI taxonomy): Bacteria > Bacillati > Actinomycetota > Actinomycetes > Mycobacteriales > Nocardiaceae > Rhodococcus > Rhodococcus sp. LB1. The sequence goes on from NZ_LTCZ01000412.1 coordinate 9,094, forward strand.
CTGCTGCGCGGTGCAGAGGCGGGCGATGAACGGCTTGGCGGCCTCGAGGCCCTCGGCCACGATCGCCTCGGTGGGAGCCTGTGCGCCACCGTCGATCAGGGAGATCACGTTGTCGGTGGCCTCGGCCTCGACCATCATGATCGCGACGTCGGCGTCGTCACCGCTGCCGGAGACGATGCGGCCCGCGACGACCATGTCGAAGACGGCGTTCTCGAGCTGCTCGACGGTGGGGAATGCAACCCACTGGCCGGCCTTGTTCTCGTCCGACGTGATGAGCGCGACGCGCACACCGCCGACGGGTCCGGAGAACGGCAATCCCGCGATCTGGGTGGAGGCGGACGCCGCGTTGATCGCGACCACGTCGTACAGGTCCTGCGGGTTCAGGCTCATCACCGTGACGACGACCTGGATCTCGTTGCGCAGACCGTCGACGAACGACGGGCGCAGCGGGCGGTCGATCAGGCGGCAGGTCAGGATCGCGTCCGTGGAGGGACGGCCCTCACGACGGAAGAACGAGCCGGGGATACGGCCCGCCGCGTACATGCGCTCCTCGACGTCCACCGTCAGGGGGAAGAAGTCGAAGTGCTCCTTGGGGTGCTTGCTGGCGCTCGTCGCGGACAGCAGCATCGTCTCGTCGTCCAGGTAGGCGACGACGGCGCCGGCGGCCTGCTGCGCGAGGCGACCGGTCTCGAAACGAATGGTGCGGGTTCCGAAGGACCCGTTGTCGATCACGGCGGTGGATTCGAACACGCCCTCATCGACCTCTACTGCGGAATTCTCTGTCATCTCTTCTTTTCACTTCCCTCTCGTCTTCGCCGTACCCGCGGGGGCGTTCTCACCCTCCTGGCGAGAACTGCGCACCTGAGGGACATCCCCCTCTCGAGTTCTCGGGATGTCGCTGTGCGGAGGCGGCCGTCGATCGAAGTCCCCCGGACCGTGTCCGGAAGACCACTACCGAAGACCGACACCACATTCTCGGGTGCATACGGTAGTGCTGCCCTCGGCAGCTAACGCCGATAGCCAGCGAGGCCCAGTCTAAGCAAGGCCCCGCCGGCTACCGGAGTGATTTGCGATCGAAATGACCGCTGTGTGCGAAACTCAGCGACGCAGGCCGAGACGCTCGATCAGCGAGCGGTAACGCTCGATGTCGACCTTCTGGACGTACTTGAGCAGACGACGACGGCGTCCGACCAGCAGCAGGAGGCCGCGGCGGGAGTGGTGGTCGTGCTTGTGCATCTTGAGGTGTTCGGTGAGATCGACGATGCGCTTGGTGAGCATGGCCACCTGCGCCTCCGGCGAACCGGTGTCGGTCTCGTGCAGGCCGTACTCGCTCAGAACCTGCTTCTTCTCTTCGGTGGTCAATGCCACTGGTTCACTCCTGGTGATGACGTTCGCGTGCAAGGATCGAAACTCGGCGCGGCCGCCGCGAACCGCAGCGCACGCCAGCGGTCTACTTTACCAGCTGAAATTGGACGGCTTTACCGCACGTCCTCCGACGCCGCCAGGATCGCGCGCGCACGCTCGGCGTCCTTGCCCATCGCGACGATCAGGTCGTCGACCGAATCGAATTTTTCCATCCCGCGGAGGCGCTCCACCAGATCGACGGCCACGTGCTGGCCGTACAGGTCGGCTTCCCGGTCCAGGACGAAGGCCTCCACGGTGCGCGTCCGCCCGGAGAACGTGGGATTGGTGCCCACCGAGACGGCCGCCATGTACCGCTCGCCGGAGGTGACCGTGCCCAGGTCGACTCCGTGTCCGAGCACGGTGAACCAGGCGGCGTACACGCCGTCCGCGGGAATCGCGGCATACATGGGCGGCGCGACGTTCGCGGTCGGATAGCCGAGCTGCCGTCCACGACCGTCGCCGTGGACGACGACACCCTCGACGCGGTGCGGGCGGCCGAGGGCCTCCGTCGCGGCGGCCATGTCGCCGGCGTCCACGCATGAACGGATGTAGGTGGACGAGAACGTGACCGCGTGCTCTGCGAGCAACGTCACACCGTCGACCGCGAACCCGAACCGGTCGCCGATCTGACGCAGCAGGTCGACGTTGCCTGCAGCCTTCTTGCCGAACGTGAAGTTCTCTCCGACGACGACATCCGCCACGTGCAGACGCTCCACGAGGATCTCGTGGGCGTACCGCTCCGGCGTCAGCTTCATGAATTCGGCGGTGAACGGCATGACGCAGAACACGTCGATGCCCAGCTCCTCCGCGAGCTCAGCCCTGCGGGCGAGCGTCGTGAGCTGGGCGGGATGACTGCCCGGACGAACCACTTCCATCGGATGAGGATCGAAAGTCATGAGCACGCTGGGTATTCCACGCGTGCGGGCAGCCGCCACCGCTCGACTGATCAGTTGGGCGTGACCTCGGTGCACGCCATCGAATACGCCGATCGTGAGAACACAACGACCCCAGTCGGCAGGAACCTCGTCGAGACCACGCCATCTCAGCACGAGTGGCAGCCTACGGTGCCGCGCGCCGATGTTCATCTCCGGACCGGGTGTCCGGCCGCCCCGCGCGCCGGGGAAGCGCCACGACCTCGCGGTTCGCGGTCGCCCGGGCCGTCCCCCGGCGACGGATCAGGTGTGTCGATGTGTCTCGCCGGTAAGACTTGCCTAAGCTCGTTGGCGTGGCCGTGAACAAGAATGACCAGAGCGTGACCGAGGATTCGACCTCCGAGACCGGGGCTCTCTCGGCAGTGGCGCAGGACTACCTCAAGGTCATCTGGACCGTTCAGGAGTGGTCGCAGGAGCGGGTGTCCACGAAATTGCTCTCCGAGAAGATCGGGGTCTCGGCGTCCACCGTGTCCGAGGCCATCCGGAAACTGTCCGACCAGGGTCTCGTCGATCACGCCCGGTACGGGTCCATCGCCCTCACCGAGGCGGGGCGCGTCGCCGCCGTCGGAATGGTCCGCAGGCACCGCCTCATCGAGACGTATCTGGTGCACGAACTGGGGTACGGCTGGGACGAGGTGCACGACGAGGCGGAGGTACTCGAACACGCCGTCTCGGATCTGATGATCTCCCGGATGGACGCCAAGCTCGGCCATCCCGAACGCGATCCGCACGGCGATCCGATTCCCGCGGTCGACGGCTCGGTGCCCACTCCCCCGGCACGACAGCTCAGCGACTTCGTCAACGGCGAGAGCGGCCGCATCGCCCGGATCTCGGACTCCGACCCGGCGATGCTGCGGTACTTCGACTCGGTCGGTGTGGCACTGGACGTCACGGTCACCGTGCTGGAGCGACGCGACTACGCCGGCACCGTGTCGATCCGGCTCGGCGCCCACGACGACTCCATCGAGCTCGGAAACCCCGCAGCCCAGGCCATCTGGCTGGTGTGAACCGCTACCTCAGGGTCGCGGGGCGGACCACCATCACCGAGCTGGCCCGCCGTCCACGTTCCTGGAGCAGCGCGATCGTGTGCCCGCTCGGATCGATGGCGGCGTAGACGCCCTTGATTCCGATCGGCTCGAGCCACCGCCCCTGACTGATCGATTCGGCCTCGTCCGCGTCGATCTGCCGGTGCGGGAACGCGGTCTGCGCGGCGGCGTCGATGTCGAGACTGACCCCCGGCTCCTCGGCCAGCTGCTCCAGCGTGCGCGCGTGCTCGAGCGTGAACGGTCCCACCCGGGTCCGTCGCAGCGAGGTGAGATGCCCGCCGACGCCGATCAGCGCGATCCCCAGATCACGCGCGAGCGCCCGGACATAGGTGCCGGAGGAACACTCCACCTCGACGTCGAGGTCGACGAACGTGCCCTCGGTTCGCCTCGCGACGACCTCGAACCGAGACACCGTGACCGAGCGGGCAGCGAGTTCGAACTCCTCGCCCGCACGGATCAGGGCGTGCGCGCGCCGGCCGTCGACCTTGATGGCGCTGACGCTCGACGGGATCTGCTGGATGTCTCCGGTGAGGGTGCGCACCTGCGCGGCGATCTCCTCGTCCGTCACGCCGGACGCATCGGCCGACGCGACGACCTCACCCTCGGCGTCGTCGGTGGTGGTGGCCTGACCCAGCCGGATCGTGGCCGTGTACGCCTTGGTGGTCAGCGCGAGGAGCCCCAGCAGCTTCGTCGCCCGCTCCACACCGAGCACCAGCACCCCGGTGGCCATCGGGTCGAGAGTGCCCGCGTGCCCGACCTTCCGGGTGCCGAGCAGCTTGCGGCACCGGGCCACCACGTCGTGGCTGGTGACGCCCGCGTCCTTGTCGACGATGAGCAGTCCGGCGCCGACGAGACCGGAAGAGGGTTTTTCACGTGCAGACACGAGGCCCGATTCTGCCAGCCGTCCTCACCGCACCGAAATCAGTGCACCGCAATGGCGGTGATGATCAGGCCGTCGGACACCATCCACCGTCCGTCGAACGACGCCAGCGGTGGACCGTCGACGGTCTCGCCGGAGATCAGGAGATCCGAGTGGAACGTGCCCGTGCCGTCTCCGGACGCCTCGAACGTGATGTGCGCGTCCTCGAACCCGAGCCACCGGGCCGTGAGCGGGAACCACGCCTTATAGGTGGCCTCCTTGGCACAGAACAGCAGCCTGTCCCGGTGCACCGGACCGCCGGTGGCGGAGCGCCACTGCCCGGAGTCCGCCGTGCCCGACAGCCAGTCGCGTTCGGCGGGCAGGCTCACCGCGTCCAGCACGCCGTCGGGCAGCGCCTCGTGCGGTTCGGCGTCGATCCCCACGGACCGCACCTGCATGGCGTAGCCGAGCACCGCGCCGCGGTAACCGTCGCAGTGGGTGAGGCTCCCGACCACGCCGCGCGGCCACACGGGGGAACCCTTGTCGCCCCGCAGAACAGGGGCCTGGTCCACGCCCAGCTTCGTCATCGCCAGGCGGGCGCAGTGCCGTGCGGTGGTGAATTCGCGGCGCCGCTTCTCCACGGCCCTGCCGATCAGCGCCTCCTCCTGCGGGTGCGGCCGCAGGCCAGGCGGATCCTCGAACAGTTCCGACGACACCACTCCGGCAGGCAGAATTCTCTCGATCACAGGGCCCCCCTCGCCCGCATCTTCTCCACTTCGGCTTCCTGTTCGGGAGTGACCTTGAAGTGGCCTCCCCACTTGTTCAGGGTTCCCGGCGGGTACTCCGGCACCGGGAGGATCTGCCGCAGGAGGCGGTCCGGGAGTCCTCGCCGCTGCCACTCCCGCGGGTAGCCCAGCGACACCTCTTCGAACCGCACCCCGTCGTAGTAGGTGGTCCGCGGAATGTGCAGATGCCCGTACACGGCGCAGACGGCGTTGTACCGGGTGTGCCAGTCCGCGGTCAGTTCGGTGCCGCACCACAAGGAGAACTCCGGGTACCACAGCACCTGCGTCGGTTGGCGCACCAACGGGAAGTGGTTGATCAGGACGGTGCGGGTTCCGGCGGGCAGGGCGTCCAACCGGGCCTTCGTCGTCTCGACGCGGTTGCGACACCAGGCATCCCGGGTTCCGTACGGTTCACTCGACAGCAGGAACTCGTCCGTGGCCACCACGTTCTTCTCGCGCGCGATCGCGAGACCTTCCTCCTTGGTGGTGGCGCCGTCGGGGAGGAACGTGTAGTCGTACAGCAGGAACATCGGGACCAGCGTGATCGGGCCGTCCTCGGCCTCCCATACCGGGAACGGGTCCTCGGGGGTGATGACGCCGATCTCGCGGCACATGGTGACCAGGTAGTCGTAGCGGGCGGCGCCGTGGATCTGCACCGGATCCTTCGCCGTCGTCCACAGTTCGTGGTTGCCGGGAACCCAGATGACCTCGGCGAAACGACTGCGCAGGAGTTTCAGCGCCCACCGGATGTCGTCGGTCTTCTCCGAGACGTCGCCCGCGACGATCAGCCAGTCTTCGGGCGAGTCGGGATAGATGTCCTCGGTGATCGGGCGGTTTCCCCGGTGCCCCACGTGGACGTCGCTCACCGCCATCAGTTTGGGTGCCACGTCAACCACCTTTCCGATCGTGTTCCGCCGCGGGATCGCTGTCCGATCCGTGCCGTGTCTGCAGGTCGGCCCCGACCACTGCCCAGCGGCCCGTTCCGACGCGCCACACGACCGCGAGCATCCGAAGAATTATGAACACCGTGAGTCCCGTCCAGATTCCCGCCAGGCCCCAGTCGCGCAGCATCGACAGCCAGATCAGTGGGAGAAATCCGACCAACGCGCAGGACAGCGTGGCATTCCGGAGGAAGGCGACGTCGCCGGCCCCGAGCAGTACTCCGTCGAGGGCGAACACCACTCCGGCGACCGGCATGATCGCGACGAAGAACCACCAGGCCACCGCCATCTCGTCGAGCACGGCCTGATCGGAGGTGAACAGTTCGGGGATCACCCCGTGGCCGAGGGCGAAGATCAGGGCGAGCCCTGTGGCGAAGATCGTGGACCATCGGGTGATGCGCCACGACAGCCGCGTGGCGCCCTTTGCATGTCCGGCGCCCAGCGCGGCACCGACCAGCGCCTGTGCGGCGATCGCCAGGGAGTCGAGGGTGAGGGCGACGAGGTTCCACAGCTGCAGCACCACCTGGTGGGCGGCGACCGCGGCGGCGCCGAACCGGGACGCCACGGCGGCGGCCGAGAGGAAGCATGCCTGGAAGGCCAGGCTCCGCAGGATCAGGTCCCGGCCGAGCACCATCTGAGCGCGCATGACGTGCCACCGCGGACGCAGCGGCACCCGCTCGACCACCAGCGCTCCGATGAACAGGCTCGCGGACACCGCCTGCCCGATCACGTTCGCGACCGCCGATCCCTCGAGTTCCAGCCGCGGCGCACCCCACAATCCGTGCACCAGAACCGGGCAGGCCACGGCCGACACGACGAGACCGGCGATCACGAAACGCAGCGGTCGCACCGTGTTCTGCACACCGCGCATCCACCCGTTGCCCGCCATCGCGACGAGGATCAGCGGGGCCCCGAACACCGCGATCCGCAGCCAGCTCGCGGCGGCCGCCGCGATGTCGGAGCCGCCGGCGATCGCCGACGTGACCGGCCGCGCGAACAGGTGGGCCAGTGCGATCACGAGCGCGCCGATGCCCAGTGCCAGCCACGTGGCCTGCACGCCCTCCCGGACTGCGCCGCGCTCGTCGCCGGCCCCGTGCATGCGGGACGCGCGCGCCGTCGTGCCGTAGGACAGGAACGTCAGCTGCGTGCTGACCTGGGCGAGGATGAGACCGCCGACGGCGAGGCCCGCGAGCGCCAAAGCGCCCAGCCGACCGACAACCGCGATGTCGAAGAGCAGATAGATCGGTTCGGCAGCGAGGACACCGAGCGCGGGCAGCGCCAGCCCGAACACCGTCCGGGCGGTCGCGTCGCCCGTGACTTCCGAGACTTCAGCCAACGAATTCGGACCTCAGCCGAGCGATTCGACGAGCGAGGTCACGATCTCGTCCGCAGAGTTCTCGGCCGTGTAGCCGGCGGCGAACCGATGACCGCCTCCGCCGAGATACCCGGCGACGACGGACACGTCCACGTCGGACTTCGACCGCAGCGATACCGACCAGGTGCCGTCCACGGCCTCCTTGAGGACTGCGGCGACCTCGGCCTCGGACGTCGTCCGGACGATGTCGATGACGCTTTCGATCTCCTCCGAGCGGAGGTCTCCGACGTAGGCCTGCCGGATGACGGCGTAGACCAGTCCACGCCCTCCCGCTGCGTCGGGGACGAGGGTCGCCGACCCGAGCACCGAGGACAGCATGGGCAACCAGCCGAACGGGTGGGTGTCGAGCAGGCGCCGCGCGATGCGGGCACCGTCGATCCCGGTGGCGAGCAACCTCTCGGCGAGCGTGTGGGTGCCGGGCTGCACCCACCGGAACGAACCGGTGTCGGTCACGAGTCCCGCGTACAGGCAGTGTGCGAGGTCGGCGTCGATATCCACACCCCACAGGTCGAACATCTGCGCCACGACCGCGGTCGTCGACTCCGCGGACTCGTCGATCAGGTTCATGCGACCGAAGCGGGTGTTGGACCGGTGGTGGTCGATGACGAGGGTCTCCCCCGCGTGCGCGAGCCGGTCGGCGAGCTTCCCGAGCCGCCCGGCGCTGCCGCAGTCGACGGTCACGAGCAGATCGACGTTGCGGCGCACCTGATCCGCAGGCACCAGCAGGTGGGTGCCCGGCAGTTCACGCATCGACTCCGGCAGTTCGTCGGGCGCGGCGAACGCGACCTGCACCGGAATTCCCTTGCGCTCGAGCACCAACGCCAGGGCGAGTCCACTGCCGATCGTGTCGGCATCGGGTTGGACGTGACACAGAACCGTCACCGACGTCGCGTTCTCGAGAACAGCGACCGCCTGCGGCAGGAACACCTCGTGACGATCGAGATCAGACAGGGACGTCTCCTGAGTGTGGGTCATATCGGTTCGTGTCAGTCCGCCTGGCGGGAACCGGAGGGCTCGTCGACTTCGGCGTCGTCCGCGTCCTCGGCTCGGGGCTCCTTGTACGGGTCGGGGTCGCCGGCCGGGGACGCACCGGCCGCGACACGCGCGACCTCGTCGTCGGCGGCGCGAGCGCGGGCGAGGAGTTCCTCCATGTGCCGTGCCGTGTCGGGGACCGTGTCCGCGACGAACGTGAGCGTCGGAGTAAACCGGACTCCGGTGCCTGCACCCACCTTCGAGCGCAGAACGCCCTTCGCCTTCTCGAGCCCTGCGGCTGCGGAGGCGAGGTCCGGTTCGGACTCGAGGTCGGCGCCCATCACGGTGTAGTACACGGTGGCGTCGTGGAGGTCGGCCGTCACCTTGGTATCGGTGATCGTGACGAACGCCAGGCGAGGGTCCTTGATTTCGTGGTCGATCGCTGTCGCGACGATCGTGCCGATGCGCTTGGCGAGTTTGCGTGCCCGGGCGGGATCCACCATGACAATCAGACTCCTCTCCCTGGCCGCTGGATAAGTTGTGAAGTTGCGTGTGTAGCTGTAGTTCATTCTGCACGCCGGGCCGCAGATGCGGCGGGGCGGGCAGGGGCACTCCGAGTCAGTCCTCGGGGCCGAAAATCCTTCGCCGGACCGCAAGGAGTTGCAGTTCCGGCAGCTCGGCGACGTGCCGTTCGCACGTGTCGAGTACCTCGTGTACGTGATCGACCGCCGAACTCGCCATCGTGACGCCGAGCATCGACCGGCGATACCGATCCTGTTCTCCGGTCTCCGCCGCCGAGACGCCGTAGCGTCGCAGTTCCGCCAGAACCGGTTTGACCATTGCACGCTTCTCTTTCAGAGATCGCACGTCACCGAGCAAGATGTCGAGCTCGAGCGCACCGACGTACAAACTTTCCTCCTTCGGGGAGACGTGCGCTCCCCCGGCCGATCGAGTCGGCCGGAGAAGCGCACGCCGGATGACGCTGCTGCGTCACCCCAAACGGATGGCGACTAGTCGCGCGGCTTTTCCCGAAGCTCGTAGGCCTCGATGACGTCACCGACCTTGATGTCGGAGTAGGTGAGCGTCAAACCGCACTCGTAACCCTCGCGTACCTCGACAGCGTCCTCCTTCTCCCGCTTCAGCGAGGAGATGGTGACGGTCTCGGCGACAACCGTGTTGTCACGCAGCAGCCGGGCCTTCGCATTGCGACGGATGGTACCCGAGGTGACGAGGCAACCGGCAATGTTGCCGACCTTGGACGAACGGAACATCGCGCGGATCTCCGCCTTGCCCAGCTCGACCTCTTCGTAGATCGGCTTGAGCATGCCCTTGAGAGCCTTCTCGACCTCGTCGATGGCCTGGTAGATCACCGAGTAGTACCGGATGTCGACGCCCTCGCGGTTCGCCAACTCGGTCGCCTTGCCCTCGGCGCGAACGTTGAACCCGATGATGATCGCGTTCGACGCAGCGGCCAGGTTGACGTTGGTCTCGGTGACGCCACCGACACCACGGTCGATGACCCGCAACTGCACCTCGTCGTCGATCTCGATGCCGTGCAGGGCCTCTTCCAAGGCCTCCACGGTTCCCGAGTTGTCGCCCTTGAGGATGAGGTTGAGCTGCGACGTCTCCTTGAGAGCCGAATCCAGGTCCTCGAGGCTGATGCGCTTGCGGCTCTTCGCGGCCAGAGCATTGCGCTTACGCGCATTGCGCCGGTCGGCGATCTGACGGGCGATACGGTCCTCGTCGACCACGAGCAGGTTGTCGCCTGCACCGGGGACCGACGTGAAGCCGACCACCTGGACGGGACGTGACGGCAGGGCCTCGAGCACGTCGTCGCCGTGCTCGTCGACCATGCGGCGCACACGTCCGTATGCGTCGCCGGCCACGATCGAGTCGCCGACCCGCAGCGTTCCGCGCTGGATGAGCACGGTCGCGACGGGGCCGCGTCCACGGTCGAGGTGTGCCTCGATGGCGACACCCTGAGCGTCCATGTCCGGGTTGGCCCGCAGGTCCAGGGCAGCGTCCGCCGTCAACAGCACGGCTTCGAGCAGTGCGTCGATGTTGGTGCCCTGCTTCGCCGAGATGTCGACGAACATGGTGTCTCCGCCGTATTCCTCGGCGACCAGTCCGTACTCGGTGAGCTGCTGCCGGATCTTGTCCGGGTTCGCGCCTTCCTTGTCGATCTTGTTCACCGCGACCACGATCGGCACGTCGGCCGCCTGGGCGTGGTTGATCGCTTCCACCGTCTGCGGCATGACGCCGTCGTCGGCGGCGACGACCAGGATCGCGAGGTCGGTGGCCTTGGCACCACGGGCACGCATGGCCGTGAAGGCCTCGTGACCGGGGGTGTCGATGAACGTCACGAGACGCTCGTTGCCGTCGAGCTCGGTCAGCACCTGGTAGGCACCGATGTGCTGCGTGATGCCGCCGGCCTCGCCCTCGCGGACGTTGGCCTTACGGATCGTGTCGAGCAGTCGGGTCTTACCGTGGTCGACGTGGCCCATGACGGTGACCACCGGCGGACGGGACTCGAGGTCCTCTTCGCCACCTTCGTCTTCGCCGTAGGTGAGGTCGAAGCTGTCGAGCAGCTCGCGGTCCTCGTCCTCCGGGCTGACGACCTGGACGACGTAGTTCATCTCGCCGCCGAGCAGTTCCAGCGTCTCGTCGTTGACCGACTGGGTCGCCGTCACCATCTCGCCGAGGTTGAACAGTGCCTGCACCAACGCTGCGGGGTTCGCGTCGATCTTCTCCGCGAAGTCCGACAGTGATGCACCGCGGGCGAGGCGAATGGTCTCGCCGTTGCCACGGGGCAACCGCACGCCGCCGACGGCGGGCGCCTGCATCGAATCGTATTCCTGGCGCTTCTGACGCTTCGACTTGCGACCACGACGCGGGGCACCACCGGGACGACCGAAGGCACCTGCTGCCGCACCGCGCTGACCGGGGCGTCCACCGCCACCGGGGCGACCGCGGAAACCACCTGCGGGTGCTCCGCCACCGGGCGCACCTGCGCCGGCACCGGGGGCTCCGCCACCGCGGTATCCACCACCGCCGCCGCCACCGGGACGACCGCCGGGGGCTCCGCCGGGACGGCCCGGACGACCGCCGGGAGCGGGACGTGCCGAACGAGCGGGCATCGCGCCCGGGTTCGGGCGAGGAGGCATCGATCCGGGGCTGGGACGGGGTCCGCCCTGACCGGGAGCCGGACGGGGACCGCCCTGACCCGGTGCCGGACGAGGTCCACCCTGACCGGGAGCCGGACGAGGTCCACCCTGACCCGGTGCCGGACGAGGTCCACCCTGACCGGGAGCCGGACGGGGTGCACCCGGACGCGGTGCGCCGGGAGCGGGGCGGGGCGCCGGACGCTCGGCGGGAGCCGAGGAGTACGGGTTGTTACCGACACGCGGGGGCTTCGGGCCGGGACGGGGTCCGCCGGGCTTGGCGCCCGTGGACGGAGCCGCGGGGGCACTGGCAGCCGGGGCGGCCGGGGCTGCGGGTGCGGCCGGAGCCGGGGCAGCCGGGGTGGGGCGACCGGGCTTGGGAGCATTGGTCGCCGGTGCAGCCGGGGTGGCTGCGCTTGCTGCGGGTGCGGCCGGAGCCGGGGCCTGCGCCTCGGGGGTGGCCGCAGGGGCTGCCGCTACGGGTGCGGCCGGGGCCGGAGCCGGGGCTGCCGGCTTCGGGCCGGGACGGGGACCGCCCGGCTTCGCTGCGGTCGCCGGGGTGCTCGGCGCGGGCGCGCCGGGCTTGGCAGCCGGACGGGCTGCGGAATCGGCGGATTTCGCCGACGGGAAGGATTCCCGCAGACGCCTGGCGACGGGCGCCTCCACCGTGGAGGACGCCGACTTCACGAACTCGCCCTGCTCCTTGAGCGTTGCGAGTAATTCTTTACTTGTGACACCGAGTTCTTTAGCCAACTCGTGCACGCGGGCCTTGCCTGCCACTGCTCTCCTCACTGATGAGGTCGAGCAGGAGGCTCCCCTGAGAGGGGCCCGCACGACCTCGGGTTATCTCCGATGGACGATCATCGCTGGTGCTTCACGGTGTGCTCATGAGTGCTTGTGCCTGTTCTGTTCGAGAGGTACTGCTCTGGGTGGGTGCCCTGCTCGTACCCAGTGGTCGACTTCTGACGCGTCGACACTTCCGGACACTCGCAACGCTCTGCCGAATGCTCGGCGTCGTTCCGCGAGACTCAGGCAAGCCTCGGCGGGGTGCAGCCACGCACCTCGACCGGGAAGCCTGCGCCTCGGGTCCGGGGCGAGAACATGACCTTGCGGCCCGCTCTCACTAACCACAACCCTGAGCAGATCGACAGCCAGCGCGCGCTCCCTACATCCTATGCATGTTCGCACCGGTGAACCGGTAGGAACGCGCGCGGAATCGGGATGCTCATGCTGAACCATTGACCACTCTACCGCCGACTCGCCCCGATCTCCGCATTCCCGGCTCAACGACTGGTCGCGGCGGGTCCGCCTGCCGACTCGGGGGCGGGTGCGGCGTCACTGCGGATGTCGATCCGCCACCCGGTCAAGCGCGCAGCAAGACGGGCATTTTGCCCTTCCTTGCCGATGGCGAGCGACAGCTGGAAGTCGGGGACGACGACACGCGCGGCCCGTGCCTCGGGATCCACGACAGTGACGGAGACCACTTTCGACGGCGACAGCGCGTTGCCGACGAACCGGGCCGGGTCCTCGTCGAAGTCGATGATGTCGATCTTCTCGCCGGCGAGTTCACTCATCACGTTGCGCACCCGCTGGCCCATCGGCCCGATACACGCACCCTTGGCGTTCAGTCCCTGCACCCGCGACTGGACGGCGATCTTCGACCGGTGCCCGGCCTCCCGGGCGACGGCGATGATCTCGACCGAACCGTCCGCGATTTCCGGAACCTCGAGCGCGAACAGCTTGCGGACGAGGTTCGGGTGGGTGCGCGACAGCGTGATCTGCGGTCCGCGCTGTCCACGGGCCACACCGACGACGTAGCACTTGAGCCGCTCGCCGTGCTCGTAGTTCTCCCCGGGCACCTGCTCGGCGGGCGGGATCAGACCCTCGGCGCCGCTGGCCTCGCTGCCGATCCGCACCACGACCATGCCGCGCGAGTTCGCGCGGGTGTCGCGCTGGATCACGCCGCCGACGATCTCACCCTCGTGAGTGGCGTACTCACCGAAGCTCCGCTCGTGCTCGGCGTCGCGCAGCCGCTGGAGGATGACCTGGCGGGCGGTGGTCGCGGCGATCCGGCCGAAGCCTTCCGGGGTGTCGTCCCATTCCTCGCCGACCATGTTGCCGTCGGCGTCGACGTCGTGCGCCATCACCCGCACGATGCCGCTCTTGGTGTCGACGTCGATCCGTGCGTGCTGCTGATGCCCCTCGGTGTGCCGATAGGCGGTGAGCAACGCGGTCTGAATGGTCGAGATGACGGTCTCGATCGAGATGCCCTTGTCGGCCTCGATGGCGCGCAACGCCGCGATGTCGATATTCACTTGTCCAACCCCTCTACTACTTCTTCATCTTCCGACGCGTCTGCGTCCGCAGGCGCCACACGCCCCTCGGGAATCCCGCCCGCGAGTTCCAGCTCTCTCGGGTCGGGTTTCGAGAATTCCACCTGCACAACAGCTTTCTGAATGTCCGGGAGCGCGACGCGCCGAACCTCCGGGCCCGTGCGCGAGCCGATCACCACCGCGACCGAGTCGCCGTCGAGGACGCCGATCCGACCCACGACGGTTTCGTTGGCGAGGTCGATACGCGCCTTGCGGCCGCGGGCCCGGCGCCAGTGCCGCTCGTGTGTGAGCGGCCGGTCGATACCGGGAGACGTGACCTCGAGCGTGTACGGCGATTCCCCGAAATCGGACACCGAATCGAAGACCTCGGAGATCTCGTGACTCAGGTTCGCGACCGCGTCGAGTTCGAGTCCGGCGTCGCTGTCCACCATGATCCGGACCGCGCTGTGCCGACCCGCGAGGGTGACCGCAACGCCCTCCAAGTCGTAGCCCTGGCGTTGCACCAGATCGGAGATGAGCTCCGTCACCCTCTCCTTGGATGGAACCGGCATCGGGGAAGCTCCTCGTTTCAGTTGTCGCTCGTCGTATGTCGTGGTCTGGCAGGTCATCGTGCCGCGCACGCAGCACCGCGAACCCGCCGGGACGGGTTCGAGCATCTAAGAGTAACGCCGATTCGAGGCGCCCGTGACCAGCCCCGGTGCTCGATTCCCGGGATCCCGGCCCGACCTGGCACCATGGACCGGTGCTCATGCCCACCGTCTCCCGGCCCCCGACATCCGGTCCGGCCGTGTCCCGGCGCACCGCTCTCCGGTTCGCAGCAGCCTCGGCCTTCGGCGTCGCGAGCGTCCCCCTGCTGGCGGGGTGCGCCGACGACGCGGACTCCGACACCGAGGTCGATTCACTCGTCGCGCAGTCGCGTCTGGCTCGTCGCGACGCCGCCGGTGCGGCGGCCACGATCGCGCTACTCCCCGATCGCGGCGCGGCACTCGAACTCGTCCGCGCCCAGCGCACCGCGCACGCCGACGCGCTGGATGCCGAAATCGCCAGGGCTGCAGGAACTTACCCGGACCTCACCGCACCAACCACGTCCGCTCCCCCATCGCCGACTCCGACGGCACCCGCGCCGCCGCCCGGTCTCGATCAATTGCGCGCCGACCTGGCCGAGTCGCAGCGCAGCGCAGCCGATTCGGCGCGCACACTGACCGCCCACCGGGCGGGGCTGTGCGCGTCGATCAGCGCCGCGTGCGGAACGTACCTGGCGGTGGTGCTGCCGTGACGACACCCACCGAAGCCGAGGGTACGAGCCTCGCCGACGCACTGATCGCCGAGCATTCCGCGGTGTTCGCCTACGGAGTGGTCGCCGCCTTCTCGAATCCCACCCGGGCCACCCAGGTGGCCACCGCCGCCGCAGCCCACCGGGCGCGCCGGGACGGACTCCTGGACACGCTGACCGCGGCAGGACTGACGGCCCCGGCCGCCGAGGCGGGCTACACCCTGCCGTTCCCGGTCACCGATCCGATCACGGCCGCGCAGCTGGCGGCCCAGGTCGAGGCCGACACCGCCGTCGCGTGGCGGGCGGTCGTCGAACACGGCGAGACGGAGGACACTCGCACGCTCGGCGTCACCGCGCTGACCGAGGCGGCCGTCCGGGAAGCCACCTGGCGCGTGGCTCTCGGGACCGATCCGGTGACCGACCCGTTCCCCGGCCAGCCCTGACGACGCGCAGGTTCCCGCCCACCGGGATTCTGCACCCACCCGGCGCGTTCCCGGCCTAGCGTCTCTCCCGACACGGTGAACGGCAACGGGAGGACGGCGGCGTGGACGAGCGCTCGGTGGAGCAGCGTCTGGCGGACCTGGAGCGGATCGACGCGATCAAGGCGCTCAAGTACCGCTACTGGCGAGCGTGCGACGGCAAGGATCCGGACACGTTCCGTGCCTGCTTCGTCTCGTCCGGCGCGTCGATCGACTTCGGCCCGCTCGGCCGGTTCGACGACGCCGACCGGCTCACGGACATCTTCCGCAGGATCGCGCTCCACGAAGTGGACGGCAAGCACGTGATCCTTGACATGCACCACGGCTTCCATCCGGACATCGTGTTGCACAGCGACACCGAGGCGTCGGGCGCGTGGACGCTGAAGTTCCGCCAGGTCGATCTGCTGAAGCGGACGGAGACCGTGTCTTCGGGCGAGTACGACGACGCTTACCGTCTCGAGGACGACGTCTGGCGAATGTCGCGATGCCACTTCACCACTCGATGGTCGATCACCCGCCCGCTCACACAGGACACGGTGGTGGTCCAGTGAGCGCCGGGGTAGCTCTGGTCACAGGGGGGAGCCGCGGCGTCGGCAAGGGCGTGGCGACGGCGCTGGGAGCCGCCGGGTGGACCGTCTACGTCACCGGGCGCGGCCCGGTGACGGAGGACAGCCCACTGTCGGTGTCGGCGCGAACGGTCACCGGCGCCGGTGGGACCGGCATCGCGGTGGCCTGCGATCACCGCGACGACGAGGACGTGCACAGCCTGTTCGCCCGGATCGCGGACGAGCAGGCCTGCCGACTCGACCTGCTGGTCAACAACGTGTGGGCGGCCCCCAAGGGATTCGGCGGGTTCAGCACCCCGTTCTGGGAGCGGCCACTGGACGACTGGGACTCGCTGATCGGCGTCGGACTGCGCGCCCATTACGTCGCGTCCGTGGAGGCTGCGCGGTTGATGGTGCCCCGCCGCTCCGGGTTGATCGCGAACATCTCGTCGTTCGGGACCCGCGGGCATCTGCACTCGGTGCTGTACGGCATGTCCAAGGCCGGGCTGGACAAGATGGCCAGCGACATGGCGACGGAGCTGGCTCCGCACGACGTGCGCGCAGTCTCGCTGTGGCCGGGCATCGTCCGGACGGAGATGATCGTCGCCAGCGGCCTCGAGACCATCGCCGGGTTCCCCGTCGCGGACGCCGAGTCCCCCGAGTTCGTCGGCGAGGTGATCTGCGCGCTGCACTCGGACCCGACCCTCCCGCAGCGCAGCGGCCACACCTTCGTCACGGCGGAGTTGGCCGTCGAATACGGCATCACCGACACGCAGGGCCGGACCCCGCCGTCGCACCGCGAACCGTTCGGCGGCGGCCCCCTGTTCTGAGCTGACCTCGCGCGGTCAGTTCACGTCGCGCCGGCGGACGAGCCAGACCGTCCCCAGCGCGAACGCGGCGACGTACCCGGCCAGGAGAAGCACCGACGTGCCGCCGTCGAGGATGTTCAGGACGCCGGGGGTGGTGTCACCGCCGAAGTCGCGGAGCGATCCGGCGAGCGAGCCCGCGGCGGTGCCGGGCAGGAAGTCCGTCACCACCGACACGGGGTCGAGGACGGCCGCGACCCCGCGGAGGAGGTTTTCGACCACCAGCACCCACATGAGACCGAGACCGACCGACAACGCCGGCCCCCGCGCGAGAGCGCCGACGAGGACACCGGCGGCGGTCCACATCCCGAGGATGAGCACCCCGGAGGCGAGCGCCTTCAGCATCGCATCCGCGGCAGGAAGACTCGCCGACTCCGATTCGGCCATGGCGACGACCGAGGCCACCCCGAGATCCACGGCCGCCACCGTGAGAACGAGTCCGATCACCACGGTCAGCAGAGCGAGCAGGGTTCCGGTGAGCGCGGCCGATCGCGGAGGCCCCTGGGTGAACACGGTCTTCCACGTCCCCCACCCGTAGCCGCTGCCGATGGTGAGGGCGCCGAGGATGAGCATCAGCGCGCCCCCGAACATGGCCATGCCCTGGGTGAACACCTGGGGCACCGCCGAGGGCAGCATCTGCGCGAGCAGCACGTCCGGGGGTGCGGACGACGCCATGTCGGTGGTGCCGCCGGTCGCGAACGTAATGTAGTTGAACAGATAGACGAAGACCAGGTTGAGCACGATCCACGCGGCGAGCAGCACCCACATCGACGGCCATTTCCGTAGTCGCAGAAGCTCGGCCCGCGTGCTGGCGATCACTGCGTTCATGACACTCTCCTCGCATCGTTGCTCGTGTGGTCGCCGGCAGTGACGTCCTCCGTCATCTCGAAGAAGACGTCCTCGAGCGATCGTTCCCGCCGGGCAAGTTCGTGCACGTCGATTCCCGCGTCGACGAGAACACGGGCCACCTTCGGCGCCAGTTCCGGCGATACCGCAAGCGTGAGGGTGTCGCCCACCGTGTCGACGACGTCGCGTCCCAGCAGTTCCGCGAGCACCGCCGCGGCTCGTTCCCTCGGATCGGCTCGCACCAGCAGGCTGGTGTCTCCCCGCAGTTCGGCCACGGTCGACTGTGCGATCAACTCCCCGCGCGAGATCACACCGACGCGGTCGCAGATCTCCTGAACCTCGCTGAGCATGTGGCTGGAGAGCATCACCGAATGCCCGGAGTGCGCGAGTTCGACTATCAGTTCCCGCATCTCGGCCATGCCGGCCGGGTCGAGACCGTTGGTGGGTTCGTCGAGGATCAGCAGATCGGGTTCGCCGAGGAGTGCGGCCGCGACACCGAGCCGCTGCTTCATCCCGAGCGAGTAGGTGCGGAAACGGTCGTGTCCCCGCTCGCGCAGCCCCACCCGGTGCAGCGCGGCTTCCGCCGCATCGTCCGGCAGTCGGCGGTATCTGCTGAGCACCCGCAGGTTGTCGCGACCGGACAGGTAGGGGAAGAAGCCGGGTCCCTCGATCAGCACGCCGGTGCGCGCCGCCACCGCGCTGTTACCGGGTGAACGCCCGAAAAGTGTCGCGCTCCCGGAGGTCGGCCGGACCAGACCGGTGAGCATGCGCAGTGTGGTGGTCTTGCCTGCGCCGTTCGGTCCGAGGAACCCGTACACCTCCCCTGCCCGCACGGTCAGGCTGACGGCGTCGACCGCCGTGTGTTCGCCGTAGCGTTTGGTCAACTTGTCGGTGACCACGATGCCGGAAGTCATGCCTCCAGCGTCGGCTCGGCGCGAGTCGCGCACATCCGTCTGTGCGCGTCTTCTCGTGTACGCGTCGCGGACGATGACAGGCCCGCCGGATCGGGTCTACGTTCGGGTGGTGCGCACTGACCGGAGGGACACGTCGATCGCCCCGCGGGACCTCCTGATCGCCCTGGGCATCGCGACCGTGCAGGTGGTCGGCAGTATCGGCGCCAACCAGAACCAGTCGTGGGCGGAGCCGTTGGACGCCGCCGGCTTCGTGTTGCTGGTGTGCGGTCCGGTCGCGCTGGTCTTCCGGCGACGGCGTCCTGTCGCGGTCCTGTTCGTCGTCCTGGCCGTCACGGTCCTCTACGTCGCGCGGGGTTACGGGTACGGCCCGGTCTTCCTGTCGCTCGTCGTCGCATTTCTCGGCGCCGCGACGGCCGGATCCCGATGGCTCACCTATCCGGTCCTCGCGATCGGCTACGTCCTGATCGTCTTCGCCGTGCCTGCCGTGTCGAGTGCTGAGGCGCCGTCACTCGCCGCCCTCACGGGCATCGCCGCGTGGCTGCTGGTGCTCCTCGCCGCCGCCGAGATCATCCGTCAGCGCCGCGGGACGCTCGACGCCCGCAGGCAACGCGCCGAGGCGGCGCAACGCAGCGTCCTGGACGAGCAGCGTCGACGGGCCAGCGAGGAGCGGCTCGCGATCGCCCGCGAACTGCACGACGTTCTGGCACACAGCCTCTCCCTGATCAACGTGCAGGCGTCGGTCGCACTCGAGCTGTGGGACAGCAGACCCGAACAGTCGCAGGAGGCGCTGTCCGCGATCAAGGTCGCGAGCCGCGACGCGATCGGCGACGTCCATGCGCTGCTGGCATCGCTGCGGGGCGGCGAGGACAGCCCGCCGATCGCGCCCACCGCCGGGATCGGGGACCTGGACGGTGTGGTCGAGCGCGCCCGTGCCGCGGGTCTCGCGGTGACGACCGTCGTCGAAGGCGCACCGAGGCCGCTGCCCGCCGTGGTCGACGTGGCTGCGGCGCGGATCGTCCAGGAGTCGCTGACCAACGTGGCGCGCCACTCCGGGGGCTCGTCGGCCGACGTGACCGTGTCGTACGCGCCCACGTTCGTCCGCGTCCGGATCGACGACGACGGCCGGGGTCCCGTCGGCACGGCCACCGGTGGCGGCGGAAACGGCATCCCCGGCATGCGGGAACGCGCACGCGCTCTGGGTGGTGAGCTGACCGCCGGGATCGGACCGGGTGGCGGCTTCCGGGTGCAGGCGACGCTCCCGTTCCCCGGCGACACGGCGGGCCGGGCATGACGATTCGCGTGCTCGTCGCCGACGACCAGGCCCTCGTGCGGGCGGGGTTCGTCGCCCTGCTCGACGCGCAGGCCGACATCACCGTGGCGGGCCAGGCCGAGAACGGTGAACAAGCGGTGAGCCTGACTCGCTCGCTAGTCCCCGATGTCGTCCTCATGGACATCCGGATGCCGGTGCTCGACGGGCTGGAGGCGACCCACCGTATCGCCGCCGATCCCGCGCTGTCCGGCGTGCGGGTGGTGGTGCTCACCACGTTCGAGCTGGACGAGTACGTGTTCGAGGCGATGCGCGCGGGAGCGACGGGTTTCCTCGTCAAACACACCGAACCCGCCGAACTGGTGCGGGCGGTCCACGTGGTGGCCGACGGGGACGCCCTGCTGTCACCGTCGGTGACCCGGAAGCTGGTCGCGGAGTTCGCGACCCACGCCAAACGGCCGCCGCAGCCCACCCGTCTCGACGACCTGACCGACCGCGAACGCGAGGTGATGACCCTGATCGCCGAGGGGCTCACCAACGCCGAGATCGGCTCACGACTGTTCCTGAGCCCCGCCACCGCCCGCACCCACGTCAGCCGGATTCTGGTGAAACTCGGTGCCCGCGACCGCACCCAGCTGGTGGTCATGGCGTACGAGTGGGGGCTGGTCCGGCCGGGCTGGCAGGACTGACCCACTTTCCGGTCACGTCGACGCCAGGACCGCCTTCGATCGTCCCGGCATGAGGGCGGCGGCGACGACCGCGACCGCCACGAATCCGGCTCCCACGTACAGGGCGGGCGCGAGGGCGTCGATGTATCCCGTCGGCGTCAGACTGCCGCCCGCACCGAGGAAGACCGCGGTCAGGAGCGCGATCCCCAGCGCGACGCCGATCTCGCGGAGCGTTGCGTTGGTCGAACTGGCCGTGCCGTGGTCGGCCTCGGGCATGTCGGCGAGGACGGCGGTCGCGTTGGGGGCGAACGTCAGACCCATCCCTGCGCCCGCCATCACGAACGCCGGAATCATGCTGCCGTACGTGGCGCCGGGAACGATGAGCGACGCCATCCAGAGCAGCGACAACCCCTGCAGGACCAGTCCGGTGACGAGGAGGGTCCGGACTCCCAGCCGCGGCGCGAGCAGGCCTGCGATCGGCGCCACCAGCATGGGTGCGGCCGTCCACGGCAAGGTCCGCAGGCCGGCTTCGAACGGCGAGTACCCCATGACGATCTGGAGGTATTGCGACAGGAGGAATACGGCGCCCATCATTCCCAGCGTGAACGTCAGCCCGATCACGTTGGCCAGGGAGAACTGCCGGGACCGGAACAGCCGCAGCGGCATCACGGGGAAGGGGGTGCGCAACTCGCGCACCACGAACGCCGCGAGCAGCACCGCCGATGCGACGAGAGCACCGAGCACCGTGGCGCTGGTCCAGCCGTCGTCGTTGCCGTGCACGATGCCCCAGACTCCGAGGAACACGGCGGCTCCGGCCAGGACGACGCCGAGCGGATCCAGCGGCTGCCGCTTTCCCTTCGACTCGCCGAGCGCGTAGAGCGCCAACGGGATCGCGACCGCTGCAACGGGGACGTTGATCCAGAACACGGCCTGCCACGACACCCCGTCGACGACGGCGCCGCCGACCACGGGGCCGAGGGCAACGCCCAGTCCGGAGACGCCGCCCCAGATCCCGATGGCGAACGCGCGTTTGGCGAGCGGCACGGCACCGGCGAGCAGGGTGAGGGAGAGCGGCATGATCGCAGCCGCGCCGACGCCCTGGACGGCGCGCGCGGCGATCAGCATCTCGGAGGTGGTCGACAGGGCCGATGCGATCGACGCCAGCGCGAAGAGCACTATGCCCCAGAGAAATACACGGCGGCGCCCGAGGCGGTCGCCCAGCGCGGACAGCGTCAGCATCAACGTCGCGAAGGCGAGCGTGTAGGCGTTCATGAACCACTGCAACTGCCCTACCGACGCACCGAGGTCGCGCTGGATCACCGGGAGGGCACTGGTCATCACCAGATTGTCGAGTGTGGCCATGAACATCGGTATCGAGGCGGCGACGATCGCCAGCCATACCGGCACCAGCCGGCCGTGGCCCCGCCCCGAGGGAGGCGCCGCCGATTCGTGTTCCAGGCGTTCGGAGAGTGTCGTCATGACGGGTCCTCGTATCCAATTCGTGAGTACGGGAAGAAGGAACTTGTAAGCATCAGATGATTACTTATTTCGAAGACTAGTAATCGACTGATAACATGTCAACATGGCATCGCCCGTGAAACAGACCCGCATGAGCGCGACCGAACGTCGCGAACTCGTACTGGCCGCAGCCTCCCGCGCGTTCGCCAGGGACGGATATCACGGCACCAGCACCGACGCCGTCGCACGCGAGGCGGGCGTGTCCCAGCCCTACGTGGTGCGCATGTTCGGTTCGAAGTCGCGGCTGTTCGCCGACGTCTTCGACCGGGCGATGCGTCGGATCATGGACACCTTCGAGCCGTACTTCGACGATGTCGCCACAGACCCGGAGAACGACGAGTCGTGGCTCCCGATGGGCATCGCGTACACCGAACTGCTCGAGGACCGCGACCTCCTGCTCGTGATGATGCACGGCTTCACGTCCGGCGCGAACCCGGAGATCGGCGCGCTGGCCCGCGACTGGATGTCCCGGCTCTACACGCAGATCCGAACGCGCACCGGGTGCAGCCCCGAACAGGCCCGCACGTTCATCGCCAACGGAATGCTGCTCAACACCCTGCTCGCCATGCAGGTACCCGAGCATGCCGGGCAGGATCCGGCGCTCGAGGAGCTCGCCGTGTGCGCGTTCGGCAACGCCCTGGACGCGGCGGGCTCCGAGAACGCATCCGAGATCGGCGATTTCCGCTCTTGATCTTGCTCATCGGACACACGGCGGGGCACGATGGAAGCGTGCGGAAGGGGCGTCGCCGTGGACCGAGCCGTTGAGTCTCGACTGAGCTATTCCGACAGGGAGGGTCACCACCACACCGTGGACCTCTCCCCCGCTTCCGCGCGCGTCACGATCGGACGGTCGCCCGGTTCCGATCTGCTCCTCACCGAGGACGACGAGGTCTCGCGGCTCCATGCCGTCCTCGAATGCGTCGGCTCGCACTGGACCATCCTCGACGACGGGCTCTCCCGCAACGGCACGTTCGTCAACGGCGAACGGCTGGCGGGGCGTCGACGGCTCCGCCAGGGCGACAGCATCCGCATCGGCGGGACGAAGATCCGGTACCTGGAATTCGGCGGCTCTCTCGACGAGGCCACCCGGATGGGCACCGACATGCCCGAGGTCCGGTCCCTCACCGACACCCAGCGCGCGGTCCTCACGGCACTGTGCCGGCCGTACAAGCACGGCGCCGCATTCGCGAATCCCGCGTCGAATCAGCAGATCGCCCAGGAACTGTTCCTCAGTGTCGACGCGATCAAGACTCACCTCCGGGCGTTGTTCGCGAAATTCGGCGTCGGCGATCTCCCGCAGAATCAGAAGCGGGTCAGCCTCGCCGAGCGGGCCATGCGCAGCGGCATCATCAACGAGCGCGATCTCTGATCAGCCGACGGCCATCAGTTCGCGGTCGAAAGCGGCGATCTCACCGTGCGCGATGCGCTCGACGAGGCCGATGATCGCGAGGGCGACGTCGGCGGCGCGCTCGAGGATTACCGAGTGCCCGGCTCCGTCGACGCTCACGAGCTCCGAAGCGGGGAGCTTCGAGGCCATGGCGACCGAATGCTGGAACGGGGTGAGCATGTCCACCGAGCCGCACAAGATCAGCGACGGAATGTGAGCGAGTGCGGCCAGGGAGTGCCGCTCGTCGAACCCGAGCAGGGATTCGAGGAAACTCGACATGGTGACGACGGATGTCGTGTTGACCATGGCCGAGACCAGAGCGGCAAGCCTCGGATCGACGGCCCGATTGCGGGCGCTCGCTGCGCGGGCAATCGCCGTGCAGACGGTGCGTCCCACCCGCTTCGATCCGTGCACGACCCGGGGTGCCCGGCGCACCGCGGTGCGGAACAGCGACACCGCGGGGCTACGCAGGTGACGACCGAGACCGGCCTCGGCGAGATCGAACGCCGCAGTGGAGATCAGGGCCATGCCGACGATCCGCGAACCGATCGTGTGCGGGTTCTGCCGCGTGTAGGACAGCGCGGTCATGCCGCCCATCGAGTGCCCGATGAGGACGACCGGACCGTGCGGTGCGACGGCGTCGAGTACGGAGCCGAGGTCGCGGCCGAGCTGATCGATCGTGTAGGTGGCGGCCGGCGCCTCCCCCGACTCTCCGTGTCCGCGGTGATCGTAGAAGACCATACGAACATCGTTGCGCCAGAAACGAACCAGCTGTTCACGCAGTGCCCACCAGGATTCGGTGCGGAGGCAGTGACCGTGAACGAACACCACGGTGGTGGCTGCGTCGGGCGAACCGAACTCGCGAACCGCCAGCGCGATCCCGTCGTCGGTCCGGACCGTGAGGCGACGGCCCTCGTGCTCGTGTGCAACCGGGGTGTTCGTCATGATGGCCTCCTCGGTTTCTTCGCTCGCGGCTGGTAAAGCGTTACGTTCTTGCTTGTCCTCTACTGTGCCGCGCACGGTCCGGTCCGACCAGGACCCCCAGTGGTGGCTGGTGCACCCGGAGGTGTTGTGCCTTCCACCCCTGGGGTGGGTGGACGCGGGCACGCCGAAGCCCCCTCGGCGAGGGGGCTTCCGCACAGCAGATGTTCCCGCCGCAGCGTCAGGTCGTCTCGCTCGCGGGACCCGCCTCGATCGTGCGATGCTCACCGGTTCCGAGGCTGGAGACCTCGATCCGCCGCGGCTTCGCCCGTTCGGCGAGCGGGATGGTCACGCTCAGGACACCGTTCTCGTAGGACGCCGAAATGCGGTCCGGGTCGACGCCGTCGCCGAGCGACAGCTGGCGCCGAAACGTTCCGCTGAACCGCTCGGAGGCGATCCATTGCACGTTCTCCTCGGACGGCGCGCTGCGATGAGCCGTCAAGGTGAGCGTGCCGTTGTCGACACTGACGTCGACGGAACCCGGATCGACGCCCGGCAGGTCGGCGTGCAGGACGTAGTGGTCGTCGACCTTGTACAGATCCATCGGCATGAATCGTGGTACCCGCGCGGTTCCGGTTTCCGTGCCGAGGAGACTCTTGGTCATGGATTCGAGGTCATTGAAAGGATCGAAGCGAAGCACAGCAACACACCTCCCGCATCACTCGAGGCGCCCGCCACCTCGACGGGCAGCCAGATTCACTGTGCATCGCTAATTTAGCACTCGGCACCCGAGAGTGCCAGTTCGGGAGGACCCCGGAATCTTCGCCTTGTGAGGTCCGGTTCCGGGGTCCTCGCCGCGACGTACCGACCGGTCCGGGCCGCTCGCGACTGGAGGGTATTCTCTACTGCCACTTCAGAATGCGGTGCACGGACCGGCGTGGCCAGGCACCCTGGGGTGCGAATCCCGTCACCCCCAGGGTTGCCCCTGGCCGCCGCCGAAGTCGTAGCCGCCGACGCTGGCTCCGTCCGGACCGGCGTTGATGCCGTCGATCGCGATCACGGTGCCGACAGCCGCTCCGCCGATCGTCACGGTGCCGCCCTGAGGGTTCTGTCCGGGCGCGAGGTTGCTCACGGAAGGGTCGTCGGAGGGGGCGTCGGGTGCCGCCGACGCGATGCCGGCGCCTGCGGCGAGGACGAAGAATGCGGCCGCGACGGTGGCACCCGTGCGCGTCAGAGCAGTGGTGAAGTCGAAGGACATCGACATGAAAGAACCTTTCACAGTGCGTGGTGCCGGGGAGGCGGGGTGGGCAGTACTGACGCCGAGGGGCCGGCACCCGCGGGTGGCGGCCCCTCGAACTTCAGGAAGATCGCGCAATCACAACTCGGTCAGAAGCAGAAGATGAACGAGCAGTTTTCGGTGCTGTCCCCGGCGCCCGCGCCGCCGGCGCCACCCGCACCACCGGTGGCAGGACCACCATTGCCACCGTTGCCACCGTTGGCGTTGCCGCCGTTGGCGTTGCCGCCGTTACCGACGTTCGTGTTGACCGTCGCACCGTCCCCGACCGCTGCGCCACCGATGATGACGCCGCCGGAGTTGTCGACGTTGCCATTTGCGGAGCCGCCGTTGGCGCTACCGCCTGCGCCGCCGGCGCCGCCCTGCGAACTACCCGGAGCCCCGGCACCGCCGGCTCCACCAGCGGGGTCGGCCGAGGCGATTCCTGCTCCGGCAGTGAGGGCGAAGCCCGCGATGGCGAGAGCGGAAAGGGTGCGCTTGAGGGTGTGTGCCATGTGTGGATCTTTCTGTGGGGGTGGGGTTTTGCTTGCCACATAAGAATGCGCCGATCGCACCCACCCGAACAGGTACCCCAGGGGGCGCAACCGGCACCCCGAGGGATGACGCCACCCCACCCCCGTTAAGCCGTGTCTACGGCCGCATTTCGTAGGCGCCGTCGTAGTTCTCCACCTGCGCCCACACCCGGGAGAACCGCTCCGCGTCCACCACCGGGCGGCGTATCGCGCCGAGCGCCCACTTCTGCTGCGCCTCGGTGGCGGACGATTTGCCGTGCAGCGCAACGGCATAACCGGAGAAATCGCGGATCTGGAAATCGAAGATCTGGTCGATCAGATCACGGTCGATGCCGGCGATCGTGGCCTGCTCGAGAATCAGGTGCCCGTAGACCACGAGCGAGAACAAGTGCCCGAGGTCGAGCAGGAAGTCGAGATCCTTCTGCTGGGCCGCGTCGGGCGGGGCGGTGGTGAGCAGTTCCCTCAGCGCGGTCGCCTGCTCGTGGAAGCGGGCCACGTTGGGGACGTCCGAGTGCGCCTCGTAGGTCTTCGCCCAGTCGTGGAAACGAATCTTGCCGGCACCGCGGGTCGGGCCCTGGACCCAGAAGAACGCATCGTCGGCGGCGTCGAGCCGGGTGCCGATCTCCGGGTACTCCGCCGGGTTGAGCAGGTAGTTCGGCATGAACTTGAGGATGAGGCCGACGTTGACGTGCACGGTGCCCTCGAGCTTCGGCAGAGTGCCGATCAGCTGGGCGGCCTCGCGGAAGTAGGTGTTCTTCTCGTAGCCCTTCGCCGCGATCACGTCGTGCAGCAGCGCGATCACCTTCTCCCCTTCGGAGGTGACCTTCGCCTTCGTCATCGGGTTGAACAGCAGGTACCGACGATCGTCGAGACTCGCGCTGCGGAAATAGTCGACGGAGCGTGCGCTGAACAGCTTCATCGCGATCAGCCGGCTGTAGGCGTCGACGAAGTTTCCGCGCACGTGCGCGAAGTCGGTGACGGGGTTGCCGTACAGAATCCTGTTGTGCGCGTGAGTGATCGACTCGTAGAACGCGTGCTCGGAGATCCCGATGGATCCTGTGCACAGGTTGAACTTGCCGACGTTGACCGTGTTGAGCGCCGCCTCGAACGCAGCCACCCCCGTATGGAGAATGTCCTCTTCCCGCACCGGGTAGTCCTCGAGCCGGAACGTGCTGACGTACATCTGGCCGTGCACCACATTGCCCTGCAGGTGGTATGCCGGGTGGCGGCTGTCCGCGACGAAGAAGACGTACCCGTCGCTGCCCTCCACATCGGTGCGCCTGCCGAACACCGACACCATGCCCGCTACGTTGCCGTTGCCGATGTAGTACTTGTCGCCGCTCGCGGTGAACGCGAGATCCGGGTCGTTGTCGGCGGGGGTCAGCAGCATGTCCGTCGAGTAGACGTCCGCGCCGTGTTCCTTCTCCGACAGACCGAACGCCAGCACCCCGCCGTCGTCGAGGAGCTCCGCGGCCCGTTCCTTTGCGGCGCGGTTCCCGCTCATCCAGATGGGGCCGAGACCCAGGATGGTCACCTGCCACGCGTACCAGTACGCCAGCCCGTAGAAACCGAAGATCTCACTGAGGGCGGCGTTGCGTGCGGCATCCCAGCGCTTGTCCGGATCGCCGCCCGCCAGGTCGGCGGGGGTGAGGAACTTCGCGAACAGCTTCTCCCGTTTCACGAACTCCAGGAAGTCGTCGGGCCACACGGCCTCGAGATCGTCCTCGAGCAGCCGCTTCTTGCCCCGCGACTCGAACCACTCGATCAGCGCCCGCAGCAGTCTGCGCGTCTCCGGATCGAAATGCTCGGGATCGTAGGAGGTCGGATCGAACAGCAGGGAATTCGTCACAGCAGGCCTTTCGTCCGGACGTGTCAGGCCAAGCTAACAGTCCGGACGAAAGGCGTGGGGCGGTTTGATCAGCCCCTGACGGTCTCGACGATCTCGCTCAGCGCAGACTCGGCGGCCACCTCGCGGCTCTCGCCGGTGAAGCGGTCGCGGACCTCCACCTTGCCCTCGCCCCAGCCGCGGCCGACGACCACGACGAGCGGGACACCGAGCAGTTCGGAGTCCTTGAACTTCACGCCGGGCGACGCCTTGCGATCGTCGAGGATCACCTCGAGACCGGCCTTGTCGAGTTCGGCGGCGAGCCCCTCGGCGCCTTCCCGGGCCGTCTCGTCCTTGTTGGCGATCACCACGTGCACGTCGGCGGGCGACACCTCGGCCGGCCAGCGGAGGCCCTTCTCGTCGTGGTGCTGTTCCGCGATCACGGCGACGAGGCGGGAGACGCCCACGCCGTAGGAGCCCATGGTCGGGCGGACGGGCTTGCCGTTCTCGCCGAGCACGTCCACGGAGAACACGTCGGTGTACTTGCGGCCGAGCTGGAAGACGTGACCGATCTCGATGCCGCGGGCCGCGACGAGCGCACCGGCGCCGTCGGGGGACGGGTCGCCGTCGCGGACCTCGGCGGCCTCGATGGTGCCGTCCGGGGTGAAGTCGCGGCCCGCGACGAGCCCCACCACGTGCTTGCCCTTCTCGTCGGCTCCGGTGATCCAGCTGGTGCCGTCGACGATGCGCGGGTCGACGAGGAAACGAACGCCGTTGGCTTGCAGCGCCTTCGGTCCGATATAGCCCTTGACCAGGAAGGGGTTGGCCGCGAAGTCGGCCTCGGTGAGCAGCTCGAACTCCGCGGGCTCGAGGGAGGCACCGAGACGCTTGTCGTCCACCTCACGGTCGCCGGGAACACCGATGCCGAGCAGTTCCCACTTGCCACCGGGCTGCCGGGTCTTGACCAGGATGTTCTTCAGGGTGTCCGCGGCGGTGACGGTCCAGCCCAGGTCGGCGCCGTTGGCCCAGTCGACGAGCGTCGCAATCGTGGGGGTGTCCGGGGTGTCGTGCACCTTCGCGGCAGGCAGTCCGTCGAACGGGACGGCCTCGGGAGCCAGCGTCTTCACCGCCTCGACGTTGGCGGCGTAGCCCGACTCGAGGCAGCGGACGTAGGTGTCCTCACCGATCTCGCTCTCCGCGAGGAACTCCTCCGACGCGCTGCCACCCATCGCACCGGACGTCGCCGACACGATCACGTATTTGACGCCGAGCCGGCTGAAGATGCGCTCGTAGGCGTCGCGGTGCGCCCGGTACGACTCGGTGAGTCCTTCGTCGGTGAGGTCGAAGGAGTACGAGTCCTTCATGACGAACTCGCGGCCGCGGAGAATGCCGGCCCGCGGGCGCTCCTCGTCGCGGTACTTGGTCTGCACCTGGTACAGGGTGACCGGGAAATCCTTGTACGAGTTGTACTCGCCCTTGACGGTGAGCGCGAACAGTTCCTCGTGGGTGGGGCCGAGCAGGTAGTCGCCGCCCTTGCGGTCCTTCAGGCGGAACAGTCCGTCGCCGTACTCGGTCCAGCGGTTGGACGCCTCGTACGGTTCGCGCGGCAGGAGCGCGGGCAGGGAGATCTCCTGGGCACCGATGCCGTTCATCTCTTCCCGCACCACCCGCTCGACCTCACGCAGCACGCGCAGACCCAGCGGCAACCACGAGTAGACGCCGGGCGCGATGCGACGCACATAACCGGCGCGGACCAGCAGCTTGTGGCTGGGGACCTCGGCGTCGGCGGGGTCGTCGCGCAGAGTGCGGAGGAACAGGTGGGACAGGCGGGTAATCACGGGATACCAGAATAGTCGGCTGGGACGGGGCCGGGCGCGTCGGTAGGGTTTCGTGCGTGCTGGTGCTACTTCCTCCCTCCGAAACCAAGTCCGACGGCGGCGCCGACGCGCCCCTCGACCTGGCCGAGCTGTCGATGCCGCAGCTCACCGAAACCCGCGAAGTGCTGGTCCAGGCGCTGGTCGCGCTGGCGGCGGACGCGGAGGCGTCGCAGCTCGCGCTCGGCCTCGGCCCCACCCAGGCCGACGAGATCGAGCGGAACGCCAAACTGTGGGTCTCCCCCACCCGGCCCGCACTCGAGCGCTACACCGGTGTGCTGTTCGACGCGCTCGACGCGAAGTCGTTCACCAAGGCGCAGAAGTCCAAGGCGCTGTCGCGGCTGGCAATGGGGTCCGCGCTGTTCGGTGCGGTGCGCGCGGGTGATCTGATCCCCGCCTACCGGCTGTCGGGCGGATCGAAGCTCCCGGGGCTGGGCACTCTCCGGGCGTTGTGGAAGCCGGAACTGAGCCGGGCGATCGCCGCGGAAGCGGACGGCCTCGTCGTCGACCTGCGGTCGGGGACGTACCAGCAACTCGGACCGATCCCCGAGGCCGTGATCGCCACCGTCCTCACAGAGAAGCCGGACGGCACCCGCACCGTCGTCAGTCATTTCAACAAGCACCACAAGGGTCTGCTGGCGCGCGCGCTCACCGTCTCCCGCGCCGAACCTCAGGACGTGCGCGGTGTGGCGCGGGTGGCCTCGAAGGCCGGCCTGCGCGTCGAGGTGGCGTCGGACCGCGAGCTGATCATCCTCACCGACTGACCTGTGAGTACACAAGTACTCACAGGGGCTTCATTCGGGCTTGACTGCCAGGACCGGTTTGCGGCAGGACAGCAGCAGGCGCTGGGCGGTGCTGCCCATCAGGAGCTTCCCGACCGGGGTGCGGTCGCGGATGCCGATCACGAGCAGTTCCGCGCTGGGCGCCGTCATGGCCTCGAGAATCACGTCGACGGTCTCGTCTCCCACGATCTGCCGGACCTCGTGGTCGACCCCGCTCGCGGCCAGCTTGCCTTCGAGTTCCTCCAGGTGGGCGTTGTCGGCGAACGACTGGTCGGCGAGGGAGTCGCCCTTCGACGTGTTGATCACGAGCAGCGACGTACCGCGCAGCTGCGCCTCCGCGACGCCGTGTTCGAGGGCCGCCCCTCCGAACTGGTCGGGGGTGTATCCGACGACGATCATGCGTGTGCCTTCTCTCTGGTGTCGGTGGAGTCGCCACCGGCCGGTCCGTCGGGGAAATCGGGTGCCGCGACGGGGTAGTGCGCGCGGACGACCTTGGCGACGAGGGGTGCGATGAGGAGCACTGCGATCACGATATAGACGATGATCGCGACGGGCTCGGTGAACAGGCTGCCCCAGTCACCGCCACCGAGCTGCAGGCTCTGCCGCAGTTGCCGTTCGATGCGCGGTCCGAGGATGACGCCGATGATGAGCGGCAGCACCGGCAGCCCGAACCTCCGCATCATCAGACCCATCAGCCCGAACGTCAGCAGCAGCGCGAGGTCCAGCCACTGGAGGTTCACGGCGAACGCGCCCAGCGCGGCGAAGAACAGGATGCCCGCGTAGAGGTAGGGGCGCGGCGTGCGGAGCAGCTTCGCCCACAGCGGTGCGAGCGGAAGGTTGAGGACCAGGAGCAGGAAGTTGCCGATGAACAGGCTCGCGATCAGCGTCCAGATCAGCAGCGGTTCCTTCTCGAACAGTGTCGGGCCCGGCTGGATTCCGTACGACACGAATGCCGTCAGCATGACCGCGGCCGTGGCGTTGGTCGGCAGGCCCAGCGACAGCATCGGCACGAGTGTGCCTGCCGCGGACGCGTTGTTGGCGGCCTCCGGCCCGGCGACACCTTCGATGGCGCCCTTGCCGAATTCGTCCTTGTGCTTCGACAGCTTCTTCTCGGTGATGTAGGAGAGGAAGGTGGGCAGCTCGGCGCCGCCTGCGGGAAGTGCGCCGAACGGGAACCCGTAGGCGGTGCCCCGCAACCACGGCTTCCACGAACGCTTCCAGTCGCTCTTGCCCATCCACGGCCTGCCGACAGGAATGACCTCGGCCGGCTTGCGGCGGAGATGAGCGGCCACCCAGAGGGCCTCACCGAGTGCGAACACGGCGACCGCGACGACGACGATGTCGATCCCGTCGGACAGCTGCGGGATGCCGAACGTGGCACGCGGCTGGCCGGTGAGGAAGTCGATACCGACCAACCCGATCGCGAGACCGAGCAGCAGCGAGATGCATCCGCGGAGCTTCGAGGTTCCGAGGACGGCCGTGACGGCCACGAGGGCGAGCAGCATGATCGCGAGGTAGGACGGGGCTCCGAGGGTGACCGCGAAACTCGACACCATGGGCGCGAACAGCACCAGGAGCATCGTGCCGATCGACCCGGCGACGAACGACCCGATGGCGGCGGTCGCCAGGGCCTGCGCGGCCCTGCCTGCCTTCGCCATCTTGTTGCCCTCGATCGCCGTGATCACCGACGACGACTCCCCCGGCGTGTTCAGCAGGATCGACGTCGTCGACCCGCCGTACATGCCGCCGTAGTAGATGCCGGCGAACATGATGAACGCTGCGCTCGGGCTGACGTTGTAGGTGACGGGAAGCAGGAGGGCCACGGTCATGGCCGGTCCGATGCCCGGGAGGACGCCGACCGCCGTGCCGAGAAGGACGCCGATGCACGCGTAGAGCAGATTCATGGGGGTGGCTGCTTGCTCGAACCCCTGCAGCAGCCAGTTCAGATTGTCCATGTCAGAGAATTCCGTCCAGAATGCCTGCGGGCAGCGGTATTCCGAGCCCGACGTAGAACGCGTAGAAGCTGCCGAATCCGAGCACGGCCCCGATGGCGATGTTCCGCACCCAGTGGCGGCTGCCCAGAATGGTTGCGGCCCCGGCGAACAGGACGGTGCCGATGATCGCCCAGCCCAGGAAGTCGACGAGCGCGATGGTCACGACGAACAACCCGACGAGCAGGCCCACCGTCTTCCAGTCGCCCGGAGACTCCGGATCGACGTCTTCGCCGCTGTCGGCTTCGCCGGTGGAGCCCCTCATGATCGCGACGGCGAGCACCACGGCGAAGACCAGCAGTCCCCCACCGATGACGAGCGGGAACAGTCGCGGACCCACCGGGTCGACCTTCGCGAAGCCGTCGCTGAGCGACAGTGCGTCGACGATGAGGAACACCCCGATCACGGCCATCACCGCGCAGACGATGAACTGTGCGTAGTCCCTCCGCTTCGGCGCCGGGGCCGTGTCCGCGGAGACGGCGGACGGTTCTGCGGGCGCGGTCATGTCAGCCCCAATTCGGCCAGGGTGGACGAGACCCGTTCGTCCTGGTCCCGGAGGAACTGCTCGAACTCCGGTCCCGTCGTGAAGGCGTCACTCCAACCGTTCTTCACCAGGGCCTCCTTCCATTCCGGTGTGTCGTGCAACTTTTCGAGCGCCTCGACCATGTCGGCCTTGGCACCGTCGGACAGTCCGGGCGGCGCCAGGATTCCCCGCCAGTTGGTGAAGGTCAGGTCCACGCCTGCCTCCGTGAGCGTCGGCGCATCGATTCCTTCGACCCGTTCGTTCCCCGACACCGCGAGGACCCGGACCTGGCCTGCCTCGATCTGGTCGACGTACTCGCCGAGTCCCGACGTGCCTGCGGTGATCTTCTGGCCGAGAAGGGCTGTCAGCAGGTCGCCACCGCCGTCGTAGGACACGTAGTTCACCGCGTTCGGGTCCACTCCGACCGCGCGCGCCGTCTCCATCGGGAACAGGTGGTCCGGCCCGCCGGGCGAGGAACCGCCGCCGATGGTGATCGACGCCGGGTCGGCACGCCATGCGGCCACGAAGTCGTCGATGGTCTGCAACGGTGAATCCGCGGGCACGAGGATGCCCTCCTGCTCCTCGACCACCTTGGCCAGCGCGGTGGCCTCGGACACGCGTGCGGTGGATCCGTTGGTGTAGCCGGCGCCGACGACGCCCAGGCCCATCATCATCATGAGGTCGTCGTTGCCGGCCTCGTTCATCAGCCTGGCCATCGCGACCGTTCCACCTGCGCCGATCACGTTGAACACCTCGACGCGGCCGGTGATGCCCTCGTCTTCCATGATCTTCACCGCGGTCCGCGCCGTGAGGTCGTAGCCGCCGCCCGGACTGTTCGGAACCATCATCCGCACCCTGTGCAGGCCCTCGTCCTCGCCGCGGGTGACCCCGCAGCCGGCCACGAGGAGGCCTACGAGCGCGAGCAGGAGCAGCGCGCGTACCCTGCTCCCGCTACCTGTTCTCGACATCGTTCCTCATTTCGCCATGAATGTGATCTTCCGCAATACTGAACCCCAGGGGTGATGCACGTCACCTATGCGAACGAAACGGAACTTAAGTTCATTGTGGTCACCACTTCACCCCCGCGTGCGTAGCCTCGCGGGCCAGGTCCTGCTCCTCCAGCTCGTCGTCGTCGGCGTCGTGCTGCTCGCGGTGGCCGCCGTGTCGGTCCACCAGTCGACCGTGGAGTTCCGCGACCTCCAGGGGCAGCGCATGATCGCGGTGGCCGAGAACGTGGCGTCGACGCCGGTGGTGCGCGACCAGCTGTCGGACCGCTCGGTCGAGCGCGTGCTGGCGCCCGAGGTCGATCGCGCCGTCAACCTGTCGGGCGCCACACTCGCCGAGATCGTCGCGCCGAACGGGGCGGTGACCGTGTCCTCCGATCCGACGCGGCTCGGGGTGCCCGCGGAACTCGGCGCCAGCGATGTGATGACCGGGCGGGCATGGTCCGGCGACGTGGACGTCGACGGACGCCGCGCCATCGTCGGACACGTTCCGATCCTGTCCGCCACCGGGGACGTCCTCGCGGTCGTCTCGGTCAGCGACGACTACCCGTCGATCTGGGACCTGCTCAGCAGCGCCGGGGCGCGCCTGCTCCTGTATCTCGGAATCGGTGCCGGTCTCGGGCTTCTCGGCTCGTGGCTGCTGTCCCGCCGGATCAAGACCCACACCCGCGGACTCGAGATCGCCGAGATCGCGAGCCTTGCCGACCATCGCGAGGCACTGCTGCACAGCATCCGCGAGGGTGTGGTCGCGGTGAACCCCGACGGGGTGATCACCGTGCTCAACGACAGCGCCCAGGAACTGCTCGACCTCACCGACGACGCCGTCGGCCGACACGTCGACGACGTCGCACTCGACCCCGCCGTCCGGCAGTACCTCCTCAACGGGGAGGACGGCCGCGACGTGGTGCTGTCGACGTCGTCGCGCATGCTCGCGCTGAGCCGGCGTGCGGCCACCAGCCAGGGGCACAAGATCGGCACCGTCACCACGATGCGCGACAGCACCGAACTGGCGTCGATGCAGAGTCAGCTGTCTTCGCACAAGAGTGTCACCGACACCCTGCGGGCGCAGACGCACGAGTTCGCCAACCAGCTGCACACGATCTCGGGCCTGACGCAGCTCGGTGACTACGACGCCGTCACCGAATTCGTCGGCACCCTCACCCGCCGTCGAGCCGAGATCAGTGATGCTGTCACGCAACGCATTTCGGATCCGGCTGTCGCCGCGCTGCTGATCGCGAAGACGTCGCTCGCCGCCGAGACCGGGGTGTCGCTGACATTGGAACCCGACTCGCACCTGCACGCCCTCGACCCCGAGCTCGCCACCGACGTGATCACCGTCCTCGGCAACCTCATCGACAACGCCGTCGACGTGTCCGAGGGCGGCCGGGACGCGCGGATCTCGATCCGGATCACCGACGACGACGGTATTCTCATCGAGGTCGCCGATTCCGGCCCCGGAGTTCCCGAGACGATGCGGGAGGAGATCTTCTCGCGCGGTGTCACCTCGAAGCCGGGCACACCCGGTGGCCGCGGAATCGGGCTCGCCCTGGTCCGTCTCGTCAGCTCCCAGCACGGCGGCTCCGCAGCCGTCTCGGAGGCACCCGGCACCGGTGGTGCCTTGTTCACCGTGCACGTGCCGCGTAGCTAGACTCTCCGATCATGACGGGACGGCGTGACGATGTATGAGGTCCTGGTCGTCGACGACGACTTCATGGTCGCGGAGATCCACCGCCGATTCGTCGACAAGACACCGGGGTTCACCACCGTCGGGGTGGCACGCACCGCCGCCGAGGCCCTCGAATCGGTGCGCACCGCACACCCCGACCTCGTGCTCCTCGACGTGTACCTGCCGGACATGTCCGGCCTCGACGTCCTGCAACGACTGCGCGCGGAGGGCAACGCGGTCGGCGTCATCATGATCACCGCCGCCCGGGAGATCGACACCGTCAGCCGCGCACTACACGGCGGCGCCTCCGATTATCTGGTCAAACCGTTCGACTACACGCAGCTGCAGGAGAAACTCGAGAACTTCCGCCGCCGTGCCCGCGCCCTCGAATCACAGTCCGGCGCAGACCAATCCCTGATCGACTCCCTGTTCGGGGGCAAGGGCAAGAATCCGGAACCGAGCCGGCTCCCCAAGGGGCTCAGCGCCGAAACCGGGCGCCTGGTGCTCGACATCCTGCGGTCGAAGGGCGAGCTGTCGTCGACCGAATGCGCCGAACTCGCCGGACTGTCCCGGGTCAGCGTGCGCCGTTACCTCGAGCACTACCTGTCCGAGGGTCTGCTGGAGGTCCGGCTCGAATACGGGGGCGCCGGCAGGCCCGTCCGCCGGTACCGGCCTGCCCCACGCTGACACGGTCGGTCAGGATCGGGTGCAGGCGCCGGCGAGGGCGAACGGTGTCGAGTCACCGGCACCGCGGCGCTCCGCGCGGTCCAGCAGGGCGAGCGTGCCGGAACCGAACGTCGGCGAGTAGGACACCGAGTCGGTGCACCCGCCGTGGTCGAGGCCGCCGACGAGGGCGACGACCCGCGAACCCGTGATCCACGGGCCGCCGCTCGTTCCCTCGCCCAGCCCGTCGCAGACCACCGTGGGGTAGCTGTCCGTCGACGTGGTCACGGCGGTGCACGACACCGGACCGTCACCGAGGGTCGGATAGCCGGTCACGGCCACGGTGGTCGCGGGTTCCGGCGCGGACGCCAACTCGAATCCCCCACCGACCACCGACTCGACGGACGCCGGCACGGTGGTTCCGCTCGGGGCCACCCGGAGAACGGCGTAGTCGTGCTGCGGATCCTGCGACTCCAGCCAGGCGGGGTCGACATAGATCTGGGACACCGTCCACAGTCCGAACGGGGACACGCCGCGGTCGAATCCGGGTGCGAACGACAGCGCGCCGCCGGACCCTGCGATGCAGTGCGCGGCAGTGAGCACGAGGTCGCCGTCCGCGCTGTCCAGAACCGATCCGGTGCAGACGTGGAGCGGTGTGCCGGCCAGGAACAGCGGGCCGACGCGAGGATCCGGTGCGGCGGGCGCAGGCGCGGCGGCGGCCGGACCCCCGGCTACGCAGGAAGCCAGGAGCAGGACCGCCGCGGCCGCCCCCGTGACGGACGAGCGGGAGGGCGTGACCACAGGATCATCATGCACCGCTCGTCAAACTCGGGTAGGCCGATTTCTGCTACCGGCCGCCGGTCAGCTGCGTGGCGGAAGCTGCTGCAGCGCCCACTCGTTGCCGTCGGGATCGGCGAAGTACACGAAGCGCCCCCACGCCAGGTCCTGCACCTCGCTGACGGGAACGCCGCGGGCCGACAGCTCGGCGTGGGCGGCATCGGCGTCGTCGATGACGATCTGCAACCCGTGCACCGAGCCGGGCGGGGTGTCGACCAGGCCCTCGCCGACGGCGATCGAGCACGCCGACCCGGGCGGTGTGAGCTGGACGAAACGCACGTTCTCGTTCACGCGGTGGTCGTGGTCGACGACGAAGCCGACCTGGTCGGCGTAGAACGCCTTGGCCCGGTCCACGTCGGACACCGGCAGGATGATCAGCTCGATTTTGTAGTCCATGACCGGATGCTATAGACGGCGTACGACCACCGGGCCGAAACCGGACCGGACCGCGTTCACGCCTGTTGCGCGGCCTTCTCGGCGGCCTGCGCCTGCGCGACCTGTTGCGGGGTGAAGCGGATGAACATCGCGGCCAGTCCCGCGATGAGGGCGCAGCCTGCGCTGCCGACGAGGGCGAAGGTGTACCCGTTGCCGAGCGCCTCGAGTTGCGTCGGATTCATGTCGGCGACCTTGCCGGAGATGCCGCCGAGGGACAGCGTGCGTGAGGTGGCCATCGCCCCGATGACGGCCAGGGCGAGGGGTCCGCCGAGGGTTTGCGCCACCTGGGCGATGGCGGCGAGCGGACCGATCTCGGTCTCCGACACTCCGGCGATCGCGCACAGCGGGAGCGGGACGACGGCGAGTCCGACACCGAACCCGATCCCGATGACCGGCACGAACAGGTTGCCGAGGTAGGTGGCGGAACTGTCGAGGGTCGAGCCGTAGAGCAGCCCGACCACCATGATCCCGGCGCCGGTGACCACGAGCCACCGGGGTTGGATCCGCACGGCGAGCTTGGACGCCACCGCCGCCGCACTGCCGAGGCCGAACGCGAACGGGATGAACGCGAGGCCCGCCTCGAGGGGGCTGTAACCGAGAATGTCCTGGACGAACAACGCGACGAAGGCGGCGACCGTGAACATGACGGCACCGGCGAAGAAGATCGCGACGAGGGTCGCCACCCGATTCTTGTCGCGGAACAGGGAGAACGGCAGCAGCGGGTTGTCTGCGGTCCGTTCGACGTACAGGAACGCGCCGAACAGCAGCAGACCGGCGATGAGCGCCCCGATCACGTAGGGACTCCCCCAGCCGAGTTCCGGCCCCTCCGTCAGCGCGAACACGACGCCCGTCGCCGCGACCGTGGCGAGGACCGCCCCGGGAACGTCGAGGGCCAGGCGCTCGCTCGCGGTCTCCTTCAACGCCACGAACGCGCACCCCACGATGACGACACCGATGGGCACGTTGATGAGGAAGATCAGTCGCCACGACACCTCGGTGAGCGCGCCGCCGATGATCAGGCCCGCGATCGACCCGATGCCCGTCATGGCCGCGAAGATCGCGATGGCCTGGTTACGCGCAGGTCCGGCCGCGAACGTGGTCGCGACCAGGGCCAGCGCCGTCGGGGACGCCACCGCGGCGCCGACACCCTGCAGGAACCGGGCGGCGATCAGCATGAACTCGCCCACCGCGAGACCGCACAGCAGCGAGGCGACGGTGAACAGGGCAACACCGCCGACGAACATCTTCTTCCGGCCGAACGCGTCGCCGAGCCGTCCGCCGAGGAGCATGAGGCCACCGAACGCCAGCGCGTAGGACGTCAGCACCCAGTTGCGGCCGCTGTCGCTGAGACCGAGATCGGCTTGCAGCGGCGCGAGCGCCAGGTTGGCGACGGTGCCGTCGAGGACCACCATCATCTGCAGCCCGCTCAGCACGATGATCGCCAGCCCCATCACACGGGTGGCGGGAGTCGGAATCACCGCAGACGTCTTCGACGCTGAGGTGGTTTCGGGCATTCCGGAATCAGACACGAGGGTTCACGTTACCCAGCGTCCACAGAAAACCCGGCCACCGGCCCGATGACCACGATGGCGGGCGGCCGGATCTGCTCTTCCTTCACCCGGGCGGCGACGGTCTGCAGATCGGCGCGCACGGTGCGCTGCGTGCGCAGCGTGCCCTCCTGGATGACCGTGACCGGTGTGTCCACCGGACGGCCACCCTGCATCAGGACCGTCGCGAACGCCTCGATGCGCTCGACGGCCATCAGCAACACGATCGTGCCCTTCAACCGGGCCAGCGCCGACCAGTCGACGAGTGAATCCGGGTGGTCGGGGGCGACGTGACCGCTGACGACGACGAACTCGTGGGTGACGCCCCGGTGAGTGACCGGGATGCCGGCGGCCGACGGCACCGAGATGGCACTGGTGATCCCGGGGACGACCGTGACGGGCACACCCGCCGCGGTGCACGCCTCGAGTTCCTCGTAGCCGCGCCCGAACACGTACGGGTCGCCGCCCTTGAGCCGCACCACGAACTTTCCGGCCTTCGCGCCCTCGATGAGGGCGGCGTTGATCGCCTCCTGCGCCATCGCACGGCCGTAGGGAATCTTCGCCGCGTCGATGACCTCGACGTCGGAGCCCAGTTCGGCCAGCAGTTCCGGCGGGGCGAGGCGGTCGGCGACCACCACGTCGGCCCGGGCCAGCAGTCGCCGGCCGCGCACGGTGATGAGATCGGGGTCGCCCGGACCGCCGCCCACCAGTGCGACACCGGCCGCCGGTGACTCGGCGGTGTCGGCGACCGCACCGGATTGCAGGCCCTCGACGAGGGCGGTGCGCACTGCGGCGGACCGGCGGTGGTCGCCGCCGGCCAGGACGCCGATGCTCATCCCGTCGTAGCTCGCGCTCGCCGGAGTGACGGCAGTGCCGTAGCGGGCGTTGTCGGCGCGGACGCAGAAGACACGATTCCGCTCCGCCTCGGCGACGATCGCCGCGTTGGTGTCCGGTTCGTCCGTGCACGCGATGGCGTACCAGGCGTCGGCGAGGTCGCCGTCCCGGTATTCGCGAAGTTCCACTGTGATCTGTCCCGCGGTGGCCATTCCCTCGACCGCCGGCGTGACCGCGCGGCTGATCAGGTGCACCCGCGCACCCGATGCGATCAGGAGCCCGAGCCTGCGCTGTGCCACTGTTCCGCCACCGACCACGACCACACGACGATCGGCCAAATTGAGTCCGACCAGGTAGTTGGTCTCGTCTCCGGTGGCAGCAGTCACGCGCTCTCCCCGTTTCTCCAGAAAATCCTGCACGTCTCGTCTCGAACCTACGAAACTTTACGGGCTGCCGCGACGACGACGCCATTCGCGGACCACTTGGTCACGATCAGGGGCCCGCCGTCCGCGCCGAGCACCGCCGCCGCTTCCGCGACGCTCGGCGATCCCGTCGCCGAGTGCACCCGGTCCGACGGGTTCGCCACCTCGACGCCGGCCAGTTCCCCCGCGGCGAATCCGCGGACGGGGACATCCAACGCCGCTGCCGCATCGCGGACAGCCGGGTCCGCGGCCTTGCGGTCGAGGGTGCACAGGCAGTCCAGTGTCGCGTCCGGACCCAGGTTCGCGGACGTCAGCACGTGCCGGACTGCGGCGAGGATGTCCGCGATGCCCGCTGCCGCACGGAAGCCGACGCCGACGCAGACGTCACCCATGCGCGGCGAAGGTGCGGGCCGCGGCCGCGAAACGGGTGATCGCCTCCGGGTGACCCGCGGGGTGCGTGTGCAGGTACGACGCGTGCACGCCGCCGCGCACGAAACCCTCGCGCGCAGGGTGGCCGTCCCAGGGCCGCCAGCCCCAGGCCGGTGCACAGCCGTCCGCCTCGGCCGCCGCGAGCGACGTGCGATGGAACTCGTGTCCGACCACCCGCTCACCTGCCGCGAAGAGGATGGAGTCCGTGACCGCCACCGCCTCGCGGTACCCGAGCGTGAGACGAGACCCGAACGAGGCGTCGACCCCGACCACGGAGGCCATCGCGTGCCCGTCGAGGCTTCGGGCGAGGTAGAGCAGACCGGCGCACTCCGCATGGATCGGCGCCCCCGCCGTCGCGAGTTCGCGTATCTGCGTCAGGAGCGCGGAGTTCTCCGCGAGGGCGACGGCGTGCTCCTCAGGGAAACCACCGGGCAGCACCACGCCGCTCGTGCCGGGCGGCAACGCGTCGTGCAGGGGGTCGAACGTGATGACGTCCGCACCGGCGGCACCCAGGAGTTCGCGGTGTTCGGCGTACCCGAACGTGAACGCCCGGCCCCCGGCGATCGCCACGGTCGGGCGCGGGCCGGGCGGAATCGGCCCGACCTCGGCGGCGGGGTCCCACACCGGCCCGTCGACCGCCGAGGCCGCGAGCGCGCGGATGGCGGGCAGGTCGAGGTGGCGGGCGGCCAATCGGGTCATCGCGTCGACGGCGTCGACCGCGTCGGCACCGTGCTCCGCCGCCGGGATCAGCCCGAGGTGCCGGGACGGGACCTCCAGTTCGGCCATCCGCGGCACGGCGCCGAGCACGGGAAGTCCGACGCGCTCGCATGCCTGCCGCAGCACCTGTTCGTGCCGCGGGCTTCCCACCCGGTTGAGGATCACCCCGCCGATGCGGACCCCCGAGTCGTAGGTCGAGAAGCCGTGCAGGACCGCGGCCAGGCTCTGACTGTGCCCGCGGGCGTCGACCACGAGCACGACCGGGGCGCCGAGCAGCGCCGCCACCTGGGCCGTCGATCCCTCGGCCGACGGCTCCTGCGCCGCGGCGTCGATCTTGCCGTCGAACAGGCCCATGACGCCCTCGACGACCGCGAGGTCGCACCCCGAACTGCCGTGCCGGTACAGCGGGGCGATCCGCTGCGCGCCCACCATGACCGGGTCGAGATTGCGTCCCGGCCGTCCGGCCGCGAGCCCGTGGTATCCGGGGTCGATGTAGTCGGGGCCCACCTTGAACGGTGCCACCGCACAGCCCGACCCACGCAGGGCTCCGACCAGACCGGTTGCGACGGTGGTCTTTCCGCTACCCGACGCGGGGGCGGCGATGACCACTGCGGGCGCCGCGGGGAGCGTGGTCACCACTCGATGCCCCGCTGGCCCTTCCGGCCGGCGTCCATCGGATGCTTGATCTTGGTCATCTCCGTCACCAGATCCGCCGCGTCGATCAGCGCCTGCGGGGCGTCGCGGCCCGTGATCACCACGTGCTGGTTGCCGGGCCGGTTCTGCAGGACCTCGACCACCTCGTCGACATCTACCCACCCCCACTTCAGGGGATAGGTGAACTCGTCCAGCACGTAGAACCGGTGTTCCTCGGCTCCCAGCCGGCGGGCGATCTCGCGCCATCCCTCGGCGGCCGCGGCGGCGTGGTCTTCCTCGCTGCCGTGCTTGCGCGTCCACGACCAGCCCTCGCCCATCTTGTGCCACTGCACCGCCCCACCGACACCGGTGTCCTCGTGCAGCTGGCCGAGGGCGCGGAAGGCTGCTTCCTCCCCCACCTTCCACTTGGCGCTCTTGACGAACTGGAATACCCCGACGTCGAATCCCTGATTCCAGGCACGCAGCGCCATGCCGAACGCGGCCGTCGACTTCCCCTTGCCCGGTCCGGTGTGGACCGCGAGCACGGGAGCGTTGCGTCGTTGACGTGTGGTGAGGCCGTCGTTCGGAACGTTCTCGGGAACACCCTTGGGCATGTGTCTTCTCTCTCCCCTACCGAATCCGCGTCCGGATCACGCCGCGGCGCGGACGACGCCCGCGACCTGCTGCGCGGACAATTCACCGAGGCGGACGTAGCCGCCCCGCAGCCGGCGGGCCAGCTCCGCGGCCAGCCCGAGCCGGACCATGCCGGTCTCGCAGTCGACGACCACCGACGCGACCGAGCTGTCGGCGAGCAGCCCCGCGGCCACCTTGGCCCGGTGCAGTGCGTCCTTGCCGCCCGTCGCCCGCCCGTCCGTCAGCGCGACGACGAGCGCGCGACGCTGCGGGTCGCGGAGACGTTCCCGCAACACGACCTCACGCGCGCGCAGGAACCCTTCTGCCAGTGGGGATTTGCCGCCTGTCTTCATTCCTCGCAGGCGGCGGACGGCGATGTCCACCGACGAGGTGGGCGGCAGAACCAGTTCCGCGGCTCGTCCGCGAACCGTGATCACCGCCACCTTGTCGCGGCGCTGGTAGGCGTCGCGCAGCAGTGAGACGACGGCACCGGTGACGGCCGACAATCGGTCGCGGGCTGCCATCGACCCGGACGCGTCCACGACGAACACCACGAGGTTGCCCTCGCGGCCCTCGCGAATCGCCCCGCGCAGGTCGGCGGAGTCGAGGATCATCCGACCGGTGCTCCGGCCGCGGGCCACCTGCCGCTCGGCGGCGGCGAAGAGCGTGCCGACCAGGTGGAGTCCGTGCCCCTGTTCGGCGGTCGAGCGGACCGCGCGACCGCGGGACGAGCGCGATCGGGAACGCCGGCCCGGCGCGCCCTCGCCGACTCCGGGTACCTCGAGGAGTTTGGTGGTGAACTGCGTGCCGGTCGGCCCGGCCGGGCGTTCCGGGGGTGCCGGAGCCCCGCCTCCGGGCCCGTCGGGATCGTCGGGTCCGTCGGGGTCGGTGCCACCGCCGTCCGGTTCGGTCGGGGTGCCGGGCGGAGTTCCCGGCTCCTGCTCCGGTGGTTCCTCGGCACCGGACCTGGCGTCCTCGTCGGCCTGGCGGAGGGCGTCGTCGAGCTGCTGTTCATCGAGGCCGGGTTCGTCGAACGGATCCCGGCGACGGCGGTGCGGCAAGGTCAGCTCGGCGGCGACCCGCACGTCCTCCGCGGTGACGGCGCCTGCGCCCCGCCATGCGGCGTGCGCGGTCGCGGTCCGGGCGAGGACGAGATCGGCGCGCATGCCGTCCACGTCGAACGACGCACAGAGAGAAGAGATTCGGCGCAACTCGATGTCGTCGAGCACGACGGAGTCGAGCCGGTCGCGGGCCTCGAGGATGGCGGCGGCCAAGGCGGCGTCCTGCTCGGCGT
Organism: Rhodococcus sp. LB1; assembly: GCF_001583455.1. Lineage (NCBI taxonomy): Bacteria > Bacillati > Actinomycetota > Actinomycetes > Mycobacteriales > Nocardiaceae > Rhodococcus > Rhodococcus sp. LB1. The sequence goes on from NZ_LTCZ01000412.1 coordinate 53,501, forward strand.
AGCGCTCGGCGAAGCGTGCGGGGTCACGCTCGAAGTCCAGTCGACGCCGGACCACCTCCATGCGCACGTCCACCTCCCGCGACGCGGCGACGTCGACGGCCAGCCCGAACCGGTCGAGGAGCTGCGGCCGGAGCTCGCCCTCCTCCGGGTTCATCGTGCCGACCAGCACGAACCGCGCGGGGTGCGAATGCGAGATGCCGTCGCGCTCGATGTGGACGCGGCCCATCGCCGCCGCGTCGAGGAGCACGTCGACCAGATGGTCGTGCAGAAGATTGACCTCGTCAACGTAGAGAACACCCTGATGGGCGGCCGACAGCAGTCCGGGTTGGAACGCGCGCTCACCGTCGCGCAGGACCTTCTCGAGGTCGAGGGAACCGACGACACGGTCTTCCGTGGCTCCGACCGGCAGTTCGATCAGTCGCGCCGGGCGCGTCCCGTTCTCGTCGTGCACCGCGGGCAGCAGTGCGGTGAGAGCACGGACCACCGTCGATTTGGCCGTCCCCTTCTCACCGCGGACGAGGACGCCGCCGATACCGGGATGGACCGCGCAGAGGATGAGGGCCAGCCGCAACCGGTCCTGCCCGACCACCGCACTGAACGGGAATCCCCACGAAAAGTCGGGTCGAACCTGGTCCACTTCACGATCCGTACGCACGCTGCATCCCTTCACGTCCCGGTTTCCTCGCCGAGAGCTTTGGCCGGTACGAACGCCGCGGCAATCTGGCTGGGAGACCGGATCGGCAACCAGGGTGGTGGCAGCCGGTCAGAGATCCGTCACAGTGGCGGGACCGCGCCTGATTCGAACAGGACTTCCCCGCGGACATTCACCTGACGACCCTAGTCGGGGCCTACTGCCCGGCGCTCGACGGGGCCGCCTCCGCCGCCTCGTACGCGACACCGCCGTCGCCGAAGGCGGCACCGCCGCCGCGCCGCATGGGGACGTGCGGGATGCCGTCCTCGACGAACTCTTCGCCGTCCGGCTTGAAACCGTGCTTGGCGTACATGTCCACCAGATACGTCTGCGCGTTGATGCGGCACGGCGCGTCGCCGACCTCCGCGAGCGCGGCGCGCAGCAGACGCGTCGTGTGTCCCTGACCGCGCGCCGGCCGCGACGTGCACAGCCGACCGATCCGGAACGACTTGGTGCCGTCGGCGTGCTCCTCGAGGAGCCGGAGAGTGCAGACCACCTGACCGTCCTGTTCCAGCCAGAAGTGGCGGGTCTCGACCAGCAGATCACGGCCGTCGAGTTCCGGGTACGGGCACGCCTGCTCGACGACGAAGACCTCTACGCGGAGCTTGAGCAACTCGTAGAGCGTCTTGTTGTCGAGATCGAGTGCCCACGAACGCTTGAGTGCTGCAGTTGCCGTCATGACAGGCAACTATCGCACAGCACCGGCAAGTGTGCGCGCCCGTGGACCCGGGCCGGGCGGTGCGTCAGACCGCGACCGACGCGTCCTCCACCTTGCTGGTGTCGAGCTGGAGCACCTTCGACGTCCAGTCCCACACCTGCGAGAACAACGCGGTGTCGTCGGAGAGCTTGATGCCCAGCGACGGAACCATTTCCTGGAGCTTCGGCTTCCACGACTCGTACTGGGTCGGGAAGCAGCGCTGCAGCACGTCGAGCATGGCGGGCACCGCGGTGGACGCACCCGGCGACGCGCCGAGCAGTCCCGCGATGCTGCCGTCGGCGGCGTTGACGACGGCGGTGCCGAACTCGAGGACACCGCCCTTGCCCTTGGCTCGACGGATGACCTGGACGCGCTGGCCCGCGGTGATCAGCTCCCAGTCCTTGCCGAGCGCCTTCGGGACGAACTCCCGCAGGGTCTCGATCCGACCGGCCTCGGACATCGCGAGCTCACTGATCAGGTACTTGACGAGACCGAGTTCGCTGACGCCGACCCCGAGCATCGACAGCAGGTTGTTCGGCTTGACCGAACTGGGCAGATCGGTCACGCGGCCCTGCTTGAGGAACTTGGGCGACCAGCCGGCGTAGGGCCCGAACAGCAGTCCGGGCTTGTTGCCGATCACGCGGGTGTCGAGGTGCGGAACCGACATGGGCGGCGCGCCGACGGCAGCCTTGCCGTAGACCTTGGCGCGGTGCTGGTCGATGAGCTCCGGGTTGGTGCAGCGCAGGAACGCACCGCTCACGGGGAACCCGCCGAAGCCCTTGGCCTCCCCGATGCCGGACTTCTGCAGCAGGTGCAGCGCACCGCCACCGGCGCCGACGAACACGAACTTGGCGCGCACGACCTTCTTCACACCGTTGCGGCGGTTGGTGACCTTGACCACCCAGCTGCCATCGGACTGCTTGGTGAGGTCGGTGACCTCGTGCCCGAAGTGGACGACGCCGCCGGATGCGCCGACGTAACCGAGGAGCTGCTTGGTCAGGGCACCGAAGTCGACGTCGGTGCCGTCCTGGGTCCAGTTGAGAGCGACGGGGTCGCTGAAGTCGCGGCCCTTCGCCATCAACGGCAGGCGACGGGTGAACTCGTCGGGGGCGTCGATGTACTCCATGCCCGCGAACAGGGGGTGACCGGCGAGGGCGTCGTAGCGGGCCCGCAGGTACTTCGCGTTGGCCTCGCCGTGCACGAAGCTAACGTGCGGGATGGGGTTGATGAACTCCTTGGGCTGCGTCAGCACACCACTCTCGACGCCGTGCGCCCAGAACTGCCGCGACACCTGGAACTGCTCGTTCACGTTGACGGCCTTCGTGATGTCCACGGTGCCGTCGGCGTTCTGCGGGGTGTAATTGAGCTCACACAGCGCGGAGTGGCCGGTGCCCGCGTTGTTCCACGGGTCGCTGCTCTCGGCGGCTACTGCGTCGAGCCGCTCGAATGTGGTGATCGACCAATCGGGCTGCACCTGACGCAGGATCGCTCCCAGCGTCGCGCTCATGATGCCCGCGCCAACCAGCACTACATCCGTTTTCGTCTCTACCGCATTCTGATCTGACACTGGAGTATCGACTTCCTTGTCCATAGCCGTACGCGCATACGCCTGCCGTGTTCGCCGGATAGGTTACCCGCGCGTATGAGCGAGAATCACCTGCCCCAATTGTGCGCCTCCCCGCGCCCCGGAATCGCACATTAGATTGTGATCTGTGACTACATGGGCTCCCGACGTTCTCGGCGACGGTTATCAACAGCTGACCATCCCTCTCGGCACCGACCCCGACGGCGAGGGCGAGGTGAAGGCGACGCTGATCCGCTACCAGCCCGCGCAGGAGACGAAGAAGACCGGCCGCGCCGTGCTCTACGTCCACGGATTCACCGACTACTTCTTCCAGAAACACCTGGCCGAGCACTTCGCCGAACAGGGTTACGCCTTCTTCGCACTCGATCTGCGCAAGTGCGGGCGCTCGCTCGAACCCGGCCAGACGCCGCACTTCGTCTCCGATCTGACGCTGTACGACGCCGAACTGAACGAGGCGTTGCGCCAGGTCCGGGAACAGACCGGTGACGGGGAGGTTCTGCTGGTCGCGCATTCGACGGGCGGTCTGGTTCTGCCGCTGTGGCTGCACCGCCTGCAGCGCAGGCCGGGCGGCACCGCCGCGCTCGGCATCAGCGGGGTCATCCTCAACAGCCCGTGGTTCGACCTGCAGGGTCCGTCGTACCTGCGGAACGTGGGGACGGTGGCCGTCGACGCGCTCGGGCGCGTCAAACGCAAGTCGATCATCCCGAAGACCGGGCTCGACACGTACGGCGTGAGCCTGCACGTGGAGGGCAACGGCATCTGGAACTACAACCTCGACTGGAAGCCGCTGAGCGGTTTCCCGGTCACGTTCGGGTGGCTGCGCGCGGTACGCCGCGGCCATGCCCAACTACACCGTGGTCTCGACATCGGGGTTCCCGCCCTGATCCTCCGGTCCAAGGCGTCGTACTTCGCGCCGCGGTACGACCCCAGGGTCGACACGGCCGACGCCGTCCTCGACGTCCGGCAGATCGCCCGCTGGGCGGGGTGCCTCGGCGACCGCACCACGATCGTCCCCATCGCGGGCGCCCGGCACGACGTATTCCTGTCCGCCGATCAGCCGCGGGCGGAGGCGTTCGCCGAAGTGGACCTCTGGCTCGACTGGCTGCACGGCCACAACGCCGCGGAGGCCAACCGATGACACATTTCGATCTGGCGATCATCGGTTCAGGGTCCGGCAACTCGCTGCCCGACGATCGGTTCGCGGACAAGACGGTCGCGATCCTGGAGGAGGGCACGTTCGGTGGGACGTGCCTGAACGTGGGCTGCATCCCGACGAAGATGTTCGTCTACGCCGCTGAGGTGGCCCGGACGGTCGGCAATTCCGCGAAGTACGGCGTCGACGCGGAGCTCGAGGGGGTGCGCTGGCCGGACATCGTCAAACGGGTCTTCGGCCGCATCGACCCGATCTCGGCCGGCGGGGAGCGCTACCGCGCCGAGGACAGCCCGAACACCACGCTGTTCCGCGGGCACGCGACGTTCGTGGGCCCACGGACCCTCGACACCGGAACCGGGGAGGTCGTCACCGCCGACCAGGTGGTGATCGCGGCAGGGTCCCGCCCGATCATTCCCGACGTGGTCCGGGAATCCGGCGTGCGGTACTACACGAACGACGACATCATGCGGTTGCCGGAGCTGCCCGAGCGCATGGTGATCATCGGCGCGGGATACATCGCCGCCGAGTTCGCACACGTCTTCTCCGCGCTGGGCACCCGGGTGTCGCTGATCGCGCGCAGCGCTCACCTGCTGCGGCACCTCGACGAGGACGTCTCCCGCCGGTTCACGGATCTCGCTCAGAAGAAATGGGACGTGCACCGCGGCAGCGCCGTCGCAGCCGTGCGCAGCGACGGTGACGGCGTCGCGGTCGAACTCGAGGACGGCAGCGTCGTCTCGGGTGACGTTCTCCTGGTGGCGACCGGGCGGCAGTCGAACGGGGACGCCATCGGGGCCGCCGCCGGTGGCATCGACCTCGACGACGAGGGACGTGTCGTGGTCGACGACTATCAACGGACCAGTGCCGAAGGCGTTTTCGCGCTCGGTGACGTCTCCTCGCCGTACCAGCTCAAGCACGTGGCGAACCACGAGGCGCGTGTCGTTCAGCACAACCTCCTGCAGGACGCGTGGAGAGACACGTCGGGTCTGCGCGCCGCGGACCACCGGTTCGTTCCCGCCGCCGTGTTCACCGACCCGCAGATCGCGCACGTCGGGCTGACCGAGGCCGAGGCCCGGGAGGCTGGCTGGGACATCACCGTGAAGGTACAGGCGTACGGCGACGTCGCCTACGGGTGGGCGATGGAGGACGACGAGGGTCTGTGCAAGGTCATCGCCGAACGCGGCACCGGGCGGCTGCTCGGAGCGCACGTGATCGGCGCCCAGGCGCCCACGGTGATCCAGCCGCTGATCCAGGCAATGAGTTTCGGGCTGACGGCGCAGCAGATGGCGCGGGGGCAGTACTGGATCCACCCGGCGCTGCCCGAAGTCGTCGAGAACGCTCTCCTCGGCCTCGACCTACCGGCCGAGTGACGGTCGCCAAATCCGTCGCGCTGTTCGCCATCGCGGCGCTGTTCGAGATCGGCGGCGCGTGGCTGGTGTGGCAGGGCGTCCGCGAGCACCGGGGCTGGATCTGGATCGGCGCCGGTGTCGCGGCACTCGGGGCGTACGGGTTCGTCGCGACGATGCAGCCGGACGCCAACTTCGGCCGCGTCCTCGCCGCGTACGGCGGGGTGTTCGTCGCGGGCTCGCTGATCTGGGGCATGGTGGCCGACGGTTTCCGCCCGGACCGCTGGGACGTCTCGGGCGCCCTGATCTGCCTGCTGGGCATGGCCGTCATCATGTACGCCCCACGCTGAGCACGGTCGCACTCGGCGTGGGGCCGGGATCTACCAGGGGCTGGTGCGGAGAACGATCTCGGTGGCCAGCTCCGCCGCCGCGGCCGCCGGGACGTTGGTGACGTTGTCGAGTTGTACGACGCGGAAGTCGGAGTAGACGAAGCGTCCGCTCGCATCCGCCTCGGCACGCCGGTCGGGGCTGCCGATCATCACGGTCGTGGGGAGTTCGACCGGCGGGCAGTCGGATCCGCGCACCGCACCGGCGGCGTCGGGTGCGGCCGGATGCCCCCGGTCGGCCACCACGAGGCTGGCGAAGCGTCCGAACTGGCGAGCCGCCAGCGACCACGCCAGTTCGGCTCCTTCCCGGCTGCCGACGAGGTTGACCCACCCGACCTTCAGTTCGTCGAGCAGCGCCATGATCGTCGTCTCGTCGAGACCGGTGATGTCCTCGGGCACGATCGTGCGCAGATCGGAATTGTGCAGGCGCTCGCAGACGCCGTCGTAGACATCCGGTCCGTCGCCGGCCCCCGGTAGCAGGAGAACGGTGTGTTTGCTCTCCGGTCCGTCGATGCGGACCGTGCAGGTTCCATTTCCCACCGCCACGTGCGTCAGTTCCATGGGCTAAAAACTACGCGATCGGGGACGTCTTGCGCTCGGACCTCCCTGGTTCTATGGTTCATTACATGAGTAATGAACCGATCAACCGGCGGGGCGGGCGTCGATGATCGACAACGGCAGACCGCTGTTCCAGCAGATCGCAGAACTCGTCGAGAACTCGATCATCGACGGAACCCTTCCCGAGGAAGGCCAGGTGCCGTCCACCAACGAGCTCGCCGCCTTCCACCGGATCAACCCGGCGACCGCAGCCAAGGGACTGAATCAGCTCGTCGCCGACGGGATCCTCTACAAGAAGAGGGGAATCGGAATGTTCGTCACCTCCGGCGCCCGGAACGCGCTGCGCTTCCGGCGACGCGAGCGGTTCGCGCGCCAGTTCATCGATCCGCTCGTCACCGAGGCGGACAAACTCGGCGTCAGCATCGCCGAACTCAAGACCATGCTCGACCAACGGGAGGGAGCACGATGATCGGCACAGCGTTCGACACGAAGACGGTCGCCTCGGCGCGGGGCCTCGGCAAGAGATTCGGCGACTTCGTCGCACTCGACGGGATCGACTTCTCCCTGCAGGAGAACAAGATCTACGGTCTCCTCGGCCGAAACGGCGCCGGCAAGACCACGCTCATGCAGATCCTCACCGGCCAGGAGTTCCAGACTTCGGGCGTGGTCGAGATCTTCGGTCAGGACCCGCACGAGAATTCCCGGGTACTCACCGACGTCTGCTTCGTCAAGGAGAGCCAGAAGTACCCGGACGACTTCAGGGTCGGGCACGTCCTCGCGACCGCACGGCACCTGCTCCCCCGCTGGAACGAGGAACTCGCACAGACACTGCTGGAGGATTTCGATCTTCCGTTGTGCCGCAAGGTGAAGAAGTTGTCGCGGGGCATGACGTCCGCGCTCGGTGTGACGGTCGGTCTGGCCTCCCGCGCACCGCTCACCCTGTTCGACGAGCCGTATCTCGGCCTCGACGCGGTGGCACGGCACCTCTTCTACGACCGCCTTCTCGCCGACTACGCCGAACACCCGCGCACGGTCGTGCTCTCCACACACCTCATCGACGAGGTCAGCGACCTGATCGAACACGTGATCCTGATCGACAAGGGACGGATCGTCCTCGACGAGGACACCGACGCGCTTCGGGAAGGCGCCGTCGTCGTCTCCGGCCTGGCCCCGCTTGTCGCCGACTTCACCTCGAACAAGACTGTCCTGCACCGTGAATCGCTGGGCAATCACGAACGGGCGACCGTGCAGGCCAGCCTGTCGGACTCCGAACGGGACCGAGCGATGGACGACGGCCTGCATTTCGAGCCGCTCAGCCTTCAACAACTCGTGGTCCGCAGCACCACGGCCACCAAGGAGGACGCACGATGACGAACCGGGTCCTGACCGTCTCCCGCATCCACACCGTCGCCTGGCCCCTGCTCGTCGCGTGGCCACTGGGCGTGCTGGTCGCGTCGTTCACGATCGGGGCGGCCATCTTCGCGATGGTCGGCGACACCGGCAGCGACACCAACTTCACCGGCGGCGTCTTCTCGCTGTTCGGGTTCGCCCTCGTGTTCTACCTGCAGGCCATGACACAGACGTTCCCATTCGCACTGGGGATGAGCGTCACCCGGCGCGACTATTTCGCGGCCACCCTGATCGTCGCCGCCGTCCAGGTCTTCGTGTTCGGGGTGATGCTCTACGGACTGTCGCTGATCGAGGAGGCCACCGGCGGCTGGGGTGTCGGGATGCGGATGTTCGCGATACCCAACTACTTCACGTCCGACCCGGCGATCCAGCTGGCCGCCGATTTCGCCTTCCTGTCGCTGACGGCGGCGGCGGGAATGTTCCTGGGCGCACTGCATCACCGGTGGCGGGTGGTGGGACTCTTCACGCTCGGCGTCGGCACTCTCCTCGCCGCGGGCGCCGCCGCGTTCGTGATCACGTGGCAGAAGTGGTGGCCGGACATCGGCCACTGGTTCGCCGACGTGCCCCGGTCGGTGCCGCTGGTGTGGCTTCCGGCACTGGCCGCGGTGGCAGGGATCGTCGCGGCGTGGGCACTCGTCCGGCGCGCGACGGCCTAACGCACCAGGGTCGACGCGATGGCCGGGAGGATTTTCGGGGCGCCCGCGCCGAGGAGGTCCTCGAGGGCGCGGAGATCGAGATTCTGCTCCACCAGGTCCGCCAGCAGATCGAGTTGAGCCGTCCGGATCGCGGCGACATCCGTGTCCGGCGCAGTGACGAAACCAGTTCTCCCCGCGTGTTCGGCCACGTCGTCCAGTAGGAGCCGGCGGAAGCGGTCGGTCTCGAGCAGTCCGTGCCAGTGCGTGCCGTAGACGGCGCCGCGGATACTGCCCTCCGCGGCGCCGCTGCTCGCGTGGAGCAGCGGCTGGTCGCCGTTGCGCCGCACCCGGCCGTGATGGATCTCGTACCCGGACACCGGAACTCCGTGGGCGTCGCCGCGCGCCTGCGCGAGCACCTTGTCCGGGGCGAACTCGACCTCGAGGTCGAGCAGTCCGAGGCCGGCCACCGTACCCCGGCCGGATTCGACGTCGTCGACGATCACGGAACCGAGCATCTGGTAGCCGCCACACACGCCGAGCACCGGGCCGCCGCGTTTCGCGTGCGCGGCGATCGCATCCGCGATGCCGTTGCGGCGCAACCATTCCAGATCCGACACGGTCGACTTGCTGCCGGGCAGGACGATCAGGTCGGTGTCCTCCAGCCGCGACGGGTCGGTGACCCAGCGCACCGACACCCCGGGTTCGCACGCGAGCGCCTCGACGTCCGTCGAATTGGAGATGCGGGGCAGGCGGATCGCGGCCACGCGCAGCCAGTCGTCGCCGATCGGTGGTGCCGGACGTCCGACCGGGGCGTCCGCCACCACACCGAGCGAATCCTCCGCGTCGAGCCACAGGTCCTCGGCGAAGGGAATCACCCCGAGCGTCGGGCGTCCCGTCATGGCCGTCAACTGCTCGAGGCCCGGCGCCAGCAACGACACGTCGCCGCGGAACTTGTTGATCACGAATCCCGCGATCAACGCCTGGTCTTCGGGCTCGAGGACCGCCACGGTGCCGAACAGGTGGGCGAGCACTCCACCGCGGTCGATGTCGCCGACGACGACCACCGGCAGGTCGGCGGCCCGGGCGAGGCCCATGTTCGCGAGGTCCGTGGCTCGCAGGTTGATCTCGGCGGGTGAGCCCGCTCCCTCGCAGATCACGACGTCGTACTCGGCGCGCAGCGAGCCCAGTTCCTCGGCCACCACCGCGCGCAGGTGCTGCCGGTGCTCGATGTAGTCGCGGGCTCCGACGGTCGTCACCGCGCGGCCGCGCACCACCAGTTGCGACGTGCGGTCGCTACCCGGCTTCAGCAGCACGGGGTTGAAGCGGACACTCGGCTCCAGTCCGCAGGCCGCGGCCTGCAGGGCCTGCGCCCGGCCGATCTCGCCGCCGTCCAGCGTGACGACGGAGTTGTTCGACATGTTCTGCGCCTTGAACGGCGCCACCCGGACACCTCGCCGCGCGAGCATCCGGCACACTCCCGCGACGAGCACACTCTTGCCCGCGTCGGACGTGGTGCCGGCGACGAGCAGGGCGCCCTTCCACCGGCTCTCGCTCAAGGCAGGGTGAGGATCTCGTTGCCGGTCTCGGTGACCACGATGGTGTGCTCGAACTGAGCCGTCCACTTGCGATCCTTGGTGACGACGGTCCAGTCGTCGTCCCAGATCTCCCAGCCGATGTCGCCGAGGTTGATCATCGGTTCGATCGTGAACACCATGCCGGGTTCGATGACCGTGTCCACGGAGGGCTCGTCGTAGTGGAGGACGACGAGGCCGTTGTGGAAGGTGGTGCCGATGCCGTGTCCGGTGAAGTCGCGGACCACGCCGTAGCCGAAGCGGTGCGCGTACGACTCGATGACGCGGCCGATGACGTTGAGCGCGCGGCCCGGCTTGACGGCCTTGATGGCGCGCATCGTCGCCTCGTGGGTCCGCTCCACCAGCAACCGGTTCTCCTCGGCGACGTCCCCGGCGAGGAACGTGGCGTTGGTGTCTCCGTGCACGCCGCCGATGTAGGCGGTGACGTCGATGTTGACGATGTCGCCGTCCTGGATCACCGTCGAGTCGGGGATGCCGTGGCAGATCACCTCGTTCAGCGACGTGCAGCACGACTTGGGGAAGCTCTTGTAGCCGAGCGTCGACGGATAGGCGCCGTGATCGATCATGTACTCGTGCGCGATGCGGTCGAGCTCGTCGGTGGTGACACCCGGCGCCACCGCCTTACCGGCCTCCTGCAGGGCCCGGGCGGCGATCTTGCTCGCCACCCGCATGGCCTCGATGGTCTCCGGGGTCTGAACCCACGGCTCGTTGCCTTCCTTCGCCGTGGGCTTCCACGCGTACTCGGGACGCTCGATCCCCGCCGGTACGGCGAGGACGGGAGACACGGTTCCGGGGCTCAGTGCTGTGCGGACAGACATGGGTACCAGGTTAGCCCCGTGCACGGCCCGGTCGCCTCCGGACCCGTCGGGCGCGTCGACGTCACTCCCGCAGTGTGGTGAGGAAGGCGATCCGGTCGCCGCGGTAGAGGGAACGCACCCGTTCGATCGGCACGCCGTCGGTGTCGAGCGAGACGCGGTGGAGCCGAAGCATCGGCATCGCGGTGGTCGAGTCGAGCAGCGCGGCCTCCCGCGGGGAGGCCAGCACGGTCTCGATCCGCTCGGTCGCCGACGCGAACACCACGCCGGTCTCGCGGATCGCCGCGTACAGCGAGGTACCCGGATCGAATCGGCGCGCCATCTCCCCGAACCGGCCGGCGGGCAGATGGGTGCTCTCGAGCCCGATCTTCTCGTCGTCCGCGAGCAGGACGCGTTCGAGGTGGATGACCGGCGCTCCGAACGCGAGACCGAGCGCCTCGGCGAGATCCGCGTCGGCGCCGAGTTCCTCGAACGTCACCAGTTCGCGCCCGGGCACCCGGCCCTGACTGACCGCACCCTCGGTGTAGGACCGCAACGACAGCGGTTGCACGAGCTTCGGGCTGGCGACGACGGTGCCGCGGCCGCGACGCTCGACGCGACCCTCGACCAGCAGTTCGTGGATGGCCTGCCGCACCGTTTCGCGGGACACCGTGAACCGCAGGGCCAGTTCCCGCTCCGCAGGGATCGCGTCGCCCACCTCGAGTTCGGCGAGGATCGACTCGAGTTCGGTGCGGACCCGGTAGTACTTGGGGACGTTCGGCGTTTCCGTCATAGCGTGGCTGTCACCGCAAGCCGCACTCTGCGCGCGACGGCGATCACGTCGGGGACGCTCGGGGCCTGCGCCCCGGGGATTTTCGCGGCGTCGTCGTAGCGCCGGAGCCGGACGGCGTCGGGCCAGTACGGGTGGCCGGTGAACGCGGCGTCCACGGCGGCGCCGCCCCGAACTTCCAATGTCGTCACCGATTGCGCGGAGAGGGTTGCCGCATAACCGGATTCGGTGGCCACCAGATAGCGCTTGGCCGCGACGTGCGCCCCGGCGAGCCACCCGGCGCGTTCCCCGAATCGCGGCGTGAGCCAGTCACGCGCCTCGCGATCGTGCGCGCAGTCGTCGGGAAACCCGAGCGCGGGACTGCGGGCGATGTCGTGCAGTGCGGCGGCGAGGATCAACTCGTCGTCGGCACCGTCGTCCATCGCCCGCCCCGCGGACTGGAGGGCGTGGTCGAGTTCGTCGATCGCCTCGCCGTCGTAGACGTCGCGCAGCGACCACAGTGCCCCGGCAGTTTCGATCAGCACGGACTCTCCGGACGCGCTGCCGTCGTCGTTCATGCGGCCGAGCGTACCCGAAAAATGGTCTATACCAATTGTTCACCCGGCGTTCTCCTCGCAGTGGCCCAATGGTCTAGACCAAACGGCAAGCTCCTTTTCACAGTCCCCTCATCGTTAGGAACACCCCATGCGTCTTCGTCCCCGGATCGTCGCGGCCGCGCTGGCCGCGACCCTCCTCACCCTCGGAACCGCCTGCGGCGGAACCGGCACCGCCGCCGATTCGGGCACCGACACGGTCACCGTCTACAGCGCCGACGGGTTGTCCGGTTGGTACCAGTCGCGTTTCGACGCCTTCACCGCACAGACCGGAATCGCGGTGAACCTCGTCGAGGCCGGATCCGGCGAAGTCGTCTCTCGTCTCGAGAAGGAACAGTCGAACCCGCAGGCCGACGTCGTCGTGACGCTGCCGCCATTCATCCAGAAGGCCGACTCCCAGGGACTCCTCGTTCCGAGCGGTGTCGACACCTCCGCGGTTCCCGCGGCGGAGAAGGACGCGGCCGGTCACTACGTTCCCGTCGTCGAGAACTACCTGTCCTTCATCGCCAACCCGGCGGCCGCACCTGCTCCCCGGACCTGGGACGACCTGCTGTCCGACCAGTTCGAGGGCAAGATCCAATACTCCACCCCCGGCCAGGCCGGCGACGGCACCGCAGTGCTGCTGCTCCTGCAGCATCTGAGGGGCAAGGAGGGCGCGCTCGACTACCTCGCGAAGCTGCAGGCCAACAACGTGGGACCGTCGTCCTCGACCGGCAAGCTGCAGCCGAAGGTCAGCAACGGCGAACTGCTCGTGGCCAACGGTGACGTGCAGATGAACCTCACGTCGATCGCCGACGACGGCTCGAAATTCGACCTCTTCTTCCCCGCTGCCGCGGACGGCACCACCCGCACCACCGTCGCCCTGCCGTACGTGATGGGTCTTGCGAAGGGGGCGCCCCGCAGCGAGCAGGGCAGGCAGCTGATGGAGTTCCTGCTCGCCGAGGAGTCGCAGAAGACGGTCGCCGACGAGGCGCTCGGCATGCCGGTCCGCGAGGACGTGCGCGCCGCCGCGGGCCAGAGCGCCCCGGCGCGGGCACTGCAGGGGGTCCAGGTGTGGTCGCCGAACTGGAACGACGTACTCACCGAACTCGATTCGGACGTCGCCGCGTACCAGAAGGCCACCGGGAGCTGATCGTGTCGGGACTTCCAGCCAGGCGGGTAGACCCGTCGTACACCACCGCGGTCCGCGGAGCCACCGATTTCTCCGCGCCGGCCGTCACGTTCGACCGCGTCACCGTCGCCTACGGCCGCGGGAAGGGCGTCACCCACGCCCTGATCGATTTCAACCTGCGCGTCGGCCGCGGTGAGACGGTGGCCCTGCTCGGCCCCAGCGGGTCCGGGAAGTCGACCGCGCTCAAGGCGCTCGCGGGATTCGTCCGCCCCACTTCGGGTTCCGTGCGGCTCGGATCCCGCGACGTCACCGACCTACCGCCCGCGAAACGGGGAATCGGCGTCGTGGTGCAGTCGTACGCGCTGTTCCCGCACATGCGGGTGGCCGACAACGTCGCGTTCGGCCTCCGCTCCCATCGGGTGCCGCGGGCGGAGATCGGCGCGCGGGTGGCCGAGGCCCTCGACATGGTCGACATGGCCGCCTACGGCAAACGCCTGCCGCGTGAACTGTCGGGCGGACAGCAGCAGCGGATCGCGATCGCGCGGGCCCTCGCGATCCGGCCCGCAGTCCTGCTGCTCGACGAACCACTCGCCGCGCTGGACGCGCAACTGCGCGAGAGCATGCTCGGTGAGCTCTCGCGACTGCGTGCGGCCCTGCCCGACACCGCGATGCTCTACGTCACGCACGATCAGAGCGAGGCGCTGGCGCTGGCCGACCGGATCGCCGTCATGCGGAACTCACGGCTCGCCGACATCGACACCGCCGAGAACCTCTGGAAGCGGCCGCCGAGCAGTTTCACCGCGGAATTCCTCGGCGGTGCCAACCTGCTGCCGTGCACCGTCACCCGGGTGATCGGGACGTCGGCGCTCGTGTCGATCGGCGGTGTTCCCGTCACTGCCACCGCCCCTCAACCCGACATCGGGCACGTGGAATGGGAGTCGGACCTGCCCGCGTTCCTGTGTGTCCGCCCGCATGCGGTGACGCTGACCGCGCCCGGCGCGCGGGGTTCGTTCTCGGCGCGGATCGTCTCGACGGTGTGGCGGGGATCGACCACGCGGATCACACTCGCCGTCGACGACTTCGAGGGAGTGCAGGTGGACGCGGACGTGTCCGGTCACGACCAGCGCGCTCCGGGCACCGTCGTCGGCGTGCAGTTCCCGTCCGACGGCAGCGTCCTGGTGCCGGCGACATGACCGCGACCCTCGAGCGTCCGCCCGCCGCGACGGCCCCGCCCCGCCCCGAGCCGGTCCGGTGGCGGGGCATCGCGTGGACGCTCCCACCCCTGCTGCTCGTACTTGGACTTGCCGCCTACCCGATGGCCCGGGTGCTCACCGAATCCCTCGACTCCGATACCGGTTCGGGTCTGGACACCTGGTCCGGCGTCCTCGGGTCGGAACTGTTCCGCACGGCGCTGTGGCGGACGGTGCAGATCGCCGCCCTCTCCACCCTCGGCTGCCTGATCCTCGGCACGTTACTGGCGCTCGTGCTGGCGTTCGTCCCGTTCACGGGATCGAAGGTCGTGGGACGGCTGATCGATGCGGTGCTGTCGCTGCCGTCGTTCCTGATCACGCTGGCGTTCACGTTCCTCTATGGCACGGCGGGGGCAGTGAACGCGCTGATCGCGCGGATCACCGGCGACGCCGACGGACCGCTGAACTTCCTCGGCACCCCACTCGGGGTGATCGCCGCGGAGATCACGTTCTTCACGCCGTTCGTCGTCCGCCCCCTGCTCGCCGCGTTCACCCAGATCCCCCGCGAACAACTCGACGTCGCCGCCAGTCTCGGGGCGTCGCCGCTGCGGGTACTCCGGACCGTGGTGATGCCCGAGGCATGGCCCGCACTGATGGCGGGTGGATCGCTGGTGCTGCTGCTCACCCTCAACGAGTTCGGCATCGTCCTGTTCACGGGCGCCAAGGACGTGGTGACGCTGCCCGTCCTGATCTACACGCGCGGCATCGTCACGTTCGACCTGCCGGGCGCCGCCGTGATCGCCACCGTCCAGGTGGCGCTGTCGCTGACCCTGTACTGCACGTACCGATTCGTGTTCGCGAAGCTGACGGGAGGCAGCCGTGCTGCTGTGGACGACAAGATCTAGGGCGCTGACCCTGAGCCTGTTCGCACTGGTGGTGACCGTCGTGTTCGCGGCACCGATCGCCACCGTGGTCGCTGCCGCGCTGGCCGGATCCTGGACGGGCCCACTGCCCTCGAACCTCGGCGGCCGGAACTTCGCGGCGGCACTGTCCGACGAGAATCTCGCCAGCCTTGCCGTCAGCCTGCAGACGGCGTTCGTCGCGGGCGCACTGGCGCTGGTGGTCGGGACGTGGGCGGCACTCGCTGCGCGGGAGGCGCCGGCGTGGTTGCGCCGCATCACCGACGCCGTCTTTCACCTGCCGATCGCGATCCCGTCCGTGGCGATCGGTCTGGGTCTGCTGATCACGTTCAACTCGCGGCCGCTCCTGCTCGGCGGAACCAAGTGGATCGTGATCCTGGCGCACACGATCCTCGTGCTGGCCTTCACGTTCAGTGCCGTGTCGGCGGCACTGGACCGGCTCGATCCGGCCTACCGGCAGGCGGCCGAATCCCTCGGCGCCGGTCCCACCCGCGTCCTGCTGCGGATCACGCTGCCGCTCCTGCTCCCTGCGCTCGGCGCCGCCGCGGGCCTGTCGATCGCGCTGTCGATGGGCGAACTGGGCGCCACCGTGATGGTGTATCCGGCAACATGGAAGACGTTGCCGGTGAGCATCTTCGGGCTCACCGACCGCGGTCAGGTGTTCCTCGCCGCCGCCGACACCACCCTGCTGTTGGCGGTCACCCTCCTCGCCCTGCTGGTCGTCGGCCGCCTCCGCAGGCGCTGACGCACCCGTGCGCCTTTCCGGTAGCTGGAGCTACCGGAAAGGCGCACGGGCCCGGAGGGCCTACTTCTGGCGGAGCAGGTACCGCTGCACCTTGCCGCTGGGGGTCTTCGGCAGGTTGGGGACGAAATGCACGGTGCGCGGGTAGGCGTGCGCCGCGAACTTCTTCTTCACCAGCGTCTGCAGCTCGACCTCCAGTTCGTCGGTCCCGTCGACGCCGTCGCGCAGGACCACGAACGCCTCGAGTACCTCACCCCGCAACTCGTCGGGCATCCCGACGACCGCAGCCTCGACGACGTCGTCGTGCATGACGAGCACACTCTCCACGTCGAAGGGCCCGATCCGGTAGCCGGCCATGATGATCACGTCGTCGTCGCGGGCGGAGAAGAAGTAGAAGCCGTCCTCGTCGGTCTGCCCGGCGTCGCCGGTGAGGTACCAGCGACCGTCGGCGGTGAACCGCTGCGCGGTCTTCTCCGGGGCGTCGACGTAGCCGGTGAACCACATCAGCGGGCTGCCCAGGGTGTCGATCGCCACCCGGCCGGGGGTCCGCGGCGGGGCGATCGCGTCGGAGTCGTCCTCGAGCACGGCGCACGCCCACCCCGGCAGTGGTTTGCCCATGGACCCGTCGCGCACCTCTTCCCGCAGTCCGTCGGCCCAGGAGTTGGCGATGAACATGCCGTGCTCGGTCTGGCCGTAGTGGTCGCGCACGAACACGTTCAGGTTGGCCTCGGCCCACGAGATCACGTCGGGAGTGAGCGGTTCACCCGCCGACGACGCGCGTCGCAGTGTCACCGTCTCGGGGATCGGCGTGGGGTCGGCCCGCAGGCTGCGGTAGACCGTCGGCGCGGCGGCGAAGTTGGTGACGCCGAAGCGTTCCATCACCTGCCAGGTGAGGGGCGCGGAGAATCCGGCGTGCAGCAGGATGCTGCGGGTGCCCGCGGCGAGGGGTCCGAGCAGGGCGTAGTAGAGGCCGTAGGCCCAGCCGGGGTCGGCGGCGTTCCAGAACACGTCGTCCTTGCGGACGTCGAGGCCGAACTCCTGGTAGGCGTGGAACGACGCGAGGGCCCGCAGCCGCACCGGCACTCCCTTCGGTGTTCCGGTCGTGCCGCTCGTGAACAACTGGACGAGGGGTCCGTCGCCGCCGACCGTGACGGCCGCACCCTTCGCATCCGCGGCGTCGTGCGACTCCACCAGCGTCGCGAAGTCGAGAGCATCGCAGCCGGCCCCGCCCACGACGACGACCTGCCAGGACGCGTCCGCGGGGATGTCCTCCCCGGGGGTCAGCTTGTCGAGCTGGTTGGCGTCGGAGACGACGACCTTCGCCCCGCTCGCACCCAGCCGGAACGCGATCGCGGGCGGCGCAAACGCGGTGAACAGGGGAACGTGGACGGCACCCCGGCGCCAGATGCCGAGCAGCGCGACGACCAGTTCGGCCGACTTGCCCATCAGCGTCGCGACGTGGTCACCCGGCTCGACGCCGAGGTCCGCGAGTGCGGCGGCGAATCGCGTCGACTGCTCGCGCAGGTAGCCGTAGGTGAGGTCCGTCGACGACAGATCCGATTCGACGACGGTGAATGCCACGTCGTCGGCGGGGTGTCGATCACACAGCAGTTCCGCGGCGGACGCCGTCGGCGTGTCGTACTGGTCCAGCAGCTCACGCACGCGTGCGGTGGGATCGGTGGTCATGCGGTACTCCTTGTGCTCTCATGGCCCGTGACAGATGGTCGGGCCCTCGCCCGAACTCACTACGGTTATGATCTAGCTCACAGACCGCTGTGACTACCCCCGGAAAGGGGTGACCGACTTGGTTGCTCGTGCACCGTCGCTGCTGCGCCCTCGGGACGGGGACGCACTTCGCGGTGAGCTGCGCTCCATCGCAGCTCACGGCGTCGCGCCGGTCCTGTTCGGCGGCGAGGTCCAGGACGGCACACTGCACCTCAGCGAGTTCGTCGGCACTCGCACCAACAACCTCAAGGGCCTCGCCATCCCCTCGCGTTCCGGTCTCGGCGGCCGCGTGGTCGCCCAGCGCACACCGGCGGCGGTCAACGACTACGGCCGCTCCTCGACCATTACCCACCACTACGACCGGCCCGTCCTCAGTGAGGGGCTCCGGTCCATCCTCGCGGTACCGGTCATGGTGCGGGGCAGCTCGCGCGCCGTGCTCTACGCCGCCATCCGCGACTGCGCACCGATCGGCGACCGCACCGCCGACATCGTCGTCGCGGCATCCCGGCGCCTCGGCACCGAGATCGCCATCCGGGACGAGGTCGATCGCCGCCTCGAGATGATGAAGACGCTCGACGTGGGCGGTGCCGGCGGCGCCACCACCGAGGAGCTCCGCGACATCCACGCGGAGCTGCGGAGTGTGGCGCAGACCGTCGCCGACACCTCGTTGCAGGCCCGTCTCCGTGGGTTGTCGCAGCGACTGGCGGGCATTCTGCGGCCGGACGCCGACGGCGGCGACGAGGACCCCGGCGTCCGCCTCACTCCACGTGAGATCGACGTCCTGTCCCACGTGGCCCTGGGATGCACCAACAGCGAAGCAGCACAGCGCCTCTCGGTGGGACCCGAGACGGTCAAGAGTTACCTGCGTAGTGCCATGAGCAAGCTCGACGCACGGTCGCGGCACGAGGCGGTGGTGACCGCGCGCAGGCTCGGGCTGCTCCCCTAGCGAACACAGTCTTCTCGAACGAGGGACGCAGGCGGTAGCGAAAGGCGGTGGATCATGGGATCGACAGCGGACGCCACGAGTTCGAACGCACCGGATTCGAATTCGCCCGAACAGCCGAGCCTCAAACGGGTGATGGGCCCAGGGCTGCTGCTGTTGTTCATCGTCGGCGACATCCTGGGTACCGGGATCTACGCGCTCACCGGCAAGGTCGCCAACCAGGTCGGGGGCGCGGTGTGGCTGCCGTTCCTGGTGGCGTTCGTCGTCGCGATCATCACCGCATTCAGTTATCTGGAGCTGGTCACCAAGTTCCCGAAGGCCGCCGGCGCCGCGCTGTACACGCACAAGGCGTTCGGGGTGCACTTCCTCACGTACATGGTCGCGTTCGCGGTGATGTGCTCGGGAATCACGTCCGCGTCGACGGCGTCGCGGGCGTTCGCCGCCAATTTCGTCGAGGCGTTCCACCTCGACTTCTCCACCGGGATCGGCATCACCCTGCTCGGTCTCGGCTTCATGACGCTGGTGGGGCTCGTCAACTTCCGCGGGGTCAGCGAGAGCGTCAAGACCAACGTCGTACTCACCTGTGTCGAGCTGTCCGGCCTCCTGATCATCATCATGATCGGGCTGTGGGCCCTCGGCGTCGGCGACGGCGACTTCTCCCGGGTGGCCACGTTCGACACCGGCGACCGATCCGCACTCGGCGCGGTCGTCGCGGGAACCGCCCTCGCCTTCTTCGCGATGGTCGGGTTCGAGGACTCGGTCAACATGGCCGAAGAATGCAAGGAGCCGAGCCGCATCTTCCCCAAGGTCCTGCTGACCGGCCTGATCATCACCGGCTGCATCTACGTGTTCGTGTCGATCACCGCGATCGCGCTCGTGCCGGTGGCCGAACTCGGCGAGGGTGACACTCCGCTGCTGAAGGTCGTTCAGGCCGGGGCGCCCGGGTTCCCGATCGGGATCTTCGCGTTCATCACCATGTTCGCCGTCGCCAACACGGCACTGATCAACATGCTGATGGCGAGCCGGTTGCTGTACGGCATGAGCCGCGAGGGTGTCCTGCCTCCCCCGCTCGGCAAGGTTCACGCCACCCGGCGCACGCCGTACGTGGCCATCGTCTTCACCACGATCCTCGCCTTCGGCCTCATCACGTTCGTCGGTGAGGTCCCCGAACTCGGCGGCACCACCGCACTGCTGCTGCTGGGCGTGTTCACCATCGTCAACATCACCGTGCTCGTCTTGCGCAAGCAGCCGGTGGAGCACAAGCATTTCCGGGTGCCGACCATCTTTCCGATCATCGGCGCCCTCACGTGTGGCTTCCTCGTCACTCCTTTCGCCGACCGTCCCGCGGTGCAGTACCAGATCGCGGGCGTTCTCCTCGGAATCGGTGTCGTGCTGTGGGCCGGGACCGTCCTCGTGAACAAGAGGCTCGGCAAGGGCGGGCCCCAGATCGACCCCGAGAAACTCGCCGAGCACGAGTGACCCGCCCGGTCGCCGCTCAATGCAGTGAGAGGAACAGATCGACGGACCCGTCCGGATGATGCACCTCGAGGTCCTCGGTGAAGGCGCGTTCGATCCGGCCGCGCGCCGCCGCGTAGTCGGCGACGCTCCACGTCTCGGCGAGCGCATCCGGTTCCGATTCGTCCTCGCAACAGAATCGGGCGAAATAGCCGGAACGTACGCCGACCAGGACGTCGCCGGGCTCCATCTTGTCGGGCGAATCGCACGGATATCCGACGACCACCGTGAACGTGCGCGGCGGCGGGGAGGCCGCGTAGACGACGAAGATCTCGGAGATCCCCCGATCCCTGATCCGCTCCACCGTGTAGTCGACGAGTTCGCGGCCCGGCCCGGGTCGTCCGGGTTTGCCTTCGGGAATGGTCAGGCCCACAAACGATTCGGCCTGCCGCTTGACGATCTCGATCATCGCTTCTCACCCATCGCACTCGACGGCGCCCCGGACTCGTCCACGTGGATCGGAATGTACAGGTCCACGGCGTAGGCGTGCGGATACGCTTCGAGGTCCCCGGTGTACGTCCGCTCGATGTCGCCGTTCGTCTCCGCCTCGCTGACCTGCGCCCACAGCCGCAGCATCACGTCGGGAAACATTCCCCGCGAGGAGAACTTGGCGTACGTGCCGGGCGGGATCCGCGAAATGACGTGACCCCGCGTGGCGTCGTCCACCGTCGCGCACTCGTACCCGACGATCTGGGTGTAATACGACTCGACGTCGGGAGCGAAGTCGATGTAGGTGGAGGCGAGCGGCCCCCCGACCTCGTGGTGGAGCACTCTCGTCCATGCGCGGTCCAGGCGCGGGTCGCTCAGCTTCCCCAACGCGCGCTGGGGGCTTCGCACGGGCAGACCGGCCACCAGGGTCTCGCCGCGCTCGATGATCTCGAAGCCCATGTCAGATCGCATCTTCGAGTACGTGTGCGTCGCGAACGCCGACGCAGGGCACCCCTCGAGCCCGCGCCAGCTGCATCGCCATCGCATCGGACGGCGAACAGAGTCCGTCCAGGACGTCCTCGGTCGCGATCGCGCAGACGACGTCACCCTCACATTCGCTGATCGATTCGATTCCGCGGTCGGAAGCCCACTGCCGCAACGCAACCCACCGCGTCAGCTCGGTGCCGCCGCCCGGGCGCCCAACGAACAACACCCTCCGGGTACCGTTCGCTGTCTCCACGCGATTCACTTCTGCACTGATGGTCATGGTCCGACTTCCTGTCCACGTTGGCTTTTCGATCCCGACTGTGCGGGTTCTTCCGTCTGCAACCAACTATGGACCGCCCCGGCGGCAGCGTCTGTCCACCGATCAGCCCCTGAACAGGATGAATTCCGCTGTCCCTCGATCGGTGGACAGCGGCCCGCGTCAGTACCCCTCGGGCAGCGCGGCGAACATGTCGCGGGTGACGGCGACGGCGTTGTCGGAACTGCCGCCGCGCACCACCAGCGTCGCGAACGCGAGGTCGCCGCGGTAGCCGACGAACCAGGCGTGCGAACCGCCGTCGACCTCGGCCTCACCCGTCTTGCCGTACACCTCGCCCTGGTCTTCGATCCGCTCGGCGGTACCGCTCGTCACCACGAGGCGCATCATCCCGCGCAGGCCGTCGACCATTTCCGGGCTGATCTGCGGATGCTCGCCGTCGATCGTGGTTTCCCGTCCGGCGATCAACCGCGGCACGGGCGTCGAACCGTGCGCGATGGTCGCGGCGGCCAACGCCATCCCGAACGGGCTGACCACCACCTTGCCCTGACCGAATCCGTCCTCGGTTCGCTGCACCAGATCCTCGGCAGGCGGCACCGAACCCGAGTCGGTGGGCAGGCCCACCACTTCGTAGTCGGGGCCGATACCGTACTGCGACGCAGCGACCGTCAGCGCGTCGGGACGCATCTCGCTGGCGAGTTTCGCGAACGACGTATTGCAGGAGCGGGCGAACGCCGTGGCCATCGGCACGGTGCCGAGCGCGAATTCGTTGTAGTTCGGGACGCTGCGCTCACCGATCTCGATGCGTCCCGGACACGGCACCATCGTGTCGGGTGTCGCGATGCCCGACGAGATCGCGGCGCCCGCGGTGATGATCTTGAACGTCGAACCGGGCGGATACAGGCCGGTGAGCGCGACCGGGCCGTCCCTGTCCGCGGCCTTGTTCTGCGCGACGGCCAGGACGTCGCCGGTCGACGGCTGGATGACGACCATCATCGTCTGGTCGGTGCGAGCATTGACGGCGTTCTGCGCGGCGATCTGGATGGGACGGTCGAGGCTGATCGAGAACGACGGGGAGGTCTGCGGCGCCGTCTCGGTGAGCACGTCCGTGTCGACACCGTTCTGGTTGACCGTCACCACACTCCAGCCGGCCTTGCCGTCGACCTCGTCGATCACGGTCTTCTTCACCTGACCGACCAGATCGGGTGCGAAGTTCCGGTCGGTGGCCACGAGATCCGCCTCGTCGGACACGCTCACACCGGGAATGGCGCCGAGCACGCCGGCGACCTGTTCGTAGTCGTCCGACCGCAGCCTCGTGACGAGGTAGTCGCCCTTGACCGCCGTCGCCGATTCGGCGATCGACTGCGCAGTGAGCGTGTTGTCGAACGTGGCGAGCGCCGACGCGAGGGACTGGGCACTGCCGATCACGTTGCCCGACTGCGCCGCATCGAACTTCACGCGGTACACCACGCCGGGGACGAGGACGTCCGACCCCGAATGCTCGTTGACCCGCGCCCGCGGGGCGGCCGTGGAACGCAGCGACATCGTCTGCCGGTCACCCAGCCGGGGATGGACGTTGGTGGAACTCCAGCGCACGGCCCAGTCTCCGCCGCGCCGCCCCATCTGGAGTTCACCCGAATACGTCCACACCCGGTCCTTCGGCAGATGCCATTCGTACGTGTACCCGACGGTGGCCGTGTCACCGCTGACGTGAACGTCCGTCGTCCGGGCGTCGAGAGACTCGGCCTGCAGCGACGTCCACGCGGACTCGAGGGCCTGGCGGGCGACGTCGGGACGATCCGACAGATCGGCGGCCTGCCCCGAATCCTGCTCGGCGAAGGCCGTCAGAAACGCCTGCGCGGCCGGTTCCGGACCGTCCGGTCTCGGCGTGCACGCCGTGAGACCCACCGTCAGCACAGCGGCGCCGCACAGGGCGATCGACTGGACGACGCGTAAGCGAGAATATGGCCGCAGGTTCATCGCCGCCCATGCTATGTCGGCGGACACCGCCGACACGGTAGGCGGACAGCGAGTCAGTCCAGGAGAATTGTGGCGAACGTCGCGACCTGGCTGAAGCCGATGCGCGCGTACGCGCTGCGGGCCACCGTGTTGAAGCTGTTGACGTAGAGGCTGGCGATGCGGCCCTCCGCGATGACGGCCTCCGCGACCGTCGCGGTACCCGCCGCCCCGAACCCGTGCCCGCGATACATCGGATGCACCCACACACCCTGGATCTGCCCCACCCGGGAGGACACCGAGCCGACCTCGGCCTTGAACACCACCTGACCGTCGTCGAATCTGGCCCACGCCCGGCCGGCGGCGATGAGATTGGCGACGCGGCGCCGGTACCCTCGTCCTCCGTCGTTGGCGCGGGGATCGATGCCGACCTCTTCGATGAACATCGCGACCGCGGCAGGCAGGTACTGCTCGAGTTCGTGCATCCGCACCTGCCGGACCAAGGGGTCCGGGCGGCACTGCGGGGTACTCGCCAGCGCCAGCAGCGGCTGGTCGGGCCGGACCTCGCGGGCAGGCCCCCAATCCATCTCGAGCATCTCCCACAGCGGCAACGTCAGTTCGGCCCGGCCGACCAGCGACGAACACATGCGCGGGGTGCGACAGGCCCGGTCGGCGAACGCCCGCATGTCGTCGATGCTGCCACGCAGCGGCACGAAATTCGCGCCCGAGAAGCACAACGACTCGAGCGGCCCGCCCCGACTCCACAACTCTCCGTGGATCATCCGGGGATCGATGCCGCCCTCTTCTACGCGAGCGGCAACCATGCAGGCGGCGACAGGATCGGCGTCGAGAACGCGGAGCACGTGTGCTGCGTCCCGACTGCTCAACTGTTTGGCACCGAGGAGCTTGAGCATCTACCCAACCTTGTCAGCTAGTGGACCTGCCCACCAGATTGCCATGAACTCGCCGGAAACGGGAGACGTTTCGTTGGCCGCTGCCTGCGCCGACTCAGCTGACCGTCACGACGGGTGATCCGGACGTCGCATCACCCTCCATCTCCTCGGCGATCCGCATGGCTTCCTCGATGAGAGTTTCGACGATCTGCGCCTCCGGCACGGTCTTGATGACCTTGCCCTTGACGAAGATCTGCCCCTTGCCGTTGCCGGACGCGACACCCAGGTCGGCCTCGCGGGCCTCACCGGGACCGTTGACGACGCACCCCATGACGGCCACGCGCAGCGGGATCTCCATGCCCTCGAGACCGGCGGTGACCTCGTCGGCGAGCGTGTACACGTCTACCTGGGCGCGCCCGCACGACGGGCAGGAGACGATCTCGAGCTTCCGGGGCCGCAGGTTCAGCGACTGCAGGATCTGCGTGCCGACCTTGATCTCCTCGGCGGGCGGAGCGGACAGCGACACCCGGATGGTGTCGCCGATGCCGTCGGCCAGCAGCGCACCGAACGCCACCGCCGACTTGATCGTGCCCTGGAAGGCCGGACCGGCCTCGGTCACCCCGAGGTGCAGCGGGTAGTTGCACTGCGCCGCCAGCTGCCGGTAGGCCTCGACCATGATCACCGGGTCGTTGTGCTTCACCGAGATCTTGATGTCGCCGAACCCGTGTTCCTCGAACAGTCCCGCCTCCCACAGCGCGGACTCGACGAGCGCCTCCGGCGTGGCCTTGCCGTACTTCTGCATCAGGCGCGGGTCGAGGGAACCGGCATTGACACCGATGCGGATCGGGATGCCTGCGTCGCCCGCGGCCTTCGCGACCTCCTTGACGCGTCCGTCGAACTCCTTGATGTTGCCGGGGTTCACGCGGACGGCCGCGCAGCCCGCCTCGATGGCGGCGAAGATGTACCGGGGCTGGAAGTGGATGTCGGCGATGACCGGGATCTGGCTCTTCTTCGCGATGGTCGCGAGCGCGTCGGCGTCCTCCTGCCGTGGGCAGGCCACACGGACGATGTCGCAGCCCGACGCCGTGAGTTCCGCGATCTGCTGCAGGGTGGCGTTGATGTCGTGGGTCTTGGTGGTGCACATCGACTGCACGGATACCGGGAAGTCGCTGCCGACACCGACAGTTCCGACCTGGAGCTGGCGAGTCTTGCGGCGGGGGGCGAGAACGGCGGCCGGGCCTTCGGGCATACCCAATCCGACAGGGCTGGTCACGTGGGTGCCTTCTTTCGTAGCTTCAAGTCCGAGTTTAGCGATCACTGGAAGAGCTTGATCGGGTTGACGATGTCGGCGGTCAGGGTGAGGAGCATGTATGCGCCGCCTATGACGATCACCACATAGGTGACGGGCAGAAGTTTCATGTAGTCGACGGGTCCCCCGCTGGGCAGTCCGCGCCTGCTGCGGAACCAGTCCCGGACCCGCTCGTACACGGTGACCGCCATGTGCCCGCCGTCGAGCGGCAGCAGCGGCAGGAGGTTGAACATCCCGAGGAAGAAGTTCAGGCTCGCGAGCAGCAGCACGAACGCTTCCCAGATGCCCTGTTCGGCGATCTGACCGCCGATGACGCTGGCGCCGTATACGGAGATCGGGGTCTCCGGGTCGCGTTCGCCGCCCGTCACCGCGTGCCACAGGTCGACGGCCTTGCTCGGCATCTGCACCAGCCGCTCGGCGGTCATCACGAACATGTCGCCGGTGAACTCGAACGAGGCGGGCACCGCCGAGAGCGCCGAGTGCTCGACGACGCTCGGGGTCGCGCCGATGCCGATGGCACCGACCGTCGCCTCGTGGGGTTCGGTGTCCCCCTCCTCCTGGACCCAGCGCTGCACCTGCTGGACCGGGACGACGATCGTCTGCTCTTCGCCGTCCCGCTCGATGGTGAAGTCCACCGGACCGGACAGCGAACGCGTGGCGGCGGCCACGTCGGCGAACGAGGGCGTGTCCTTGCCGTCGACCGCGGTGATGACGTCGCCGGTCCTGATGCCCGCCTGCTCGGCGGGGCCCGGTCCGGTGCACTCGGACAGGGCGTAGTCGGGGCCGGGACCCTGGGTGGGCGCAGCACACCCGACCGAACCGACGACCGCGTCGGTGGACCGGTTGAGATCGGGCAGCCCCCACCCGACGGCGAGGACGTAGACCAGCACGAGCCCGAGGACGAAGTTCATGCCGATGCCGCCGGACATCACCGCGAGGCGCTTCCAGGTCGGCTTCTTGTACATGGCCCGGTCTTCTTCGTCCGGGTCGAGTTCGTCCAGCGCCGTCATCCCGGCGATGTCGCAGAACCCGCCGAGTGGGAGCGCCTTGAGCCCGTACTCGGTCTCACCGCGGCGGAAGGAGAAGACCTTGGGTCCGAAACCGATGAAGTACCGGCGGACCTTCATGCCGGTGGCCTGCGCCACCCACATGTGCCCCGCTTCGTGAAGTGCGATCGACAGCGCGATCCCGAGGGCGAAGAGAACAACGCCCACTGCGAACACCATGCAGTTCTAGCCTTCCTGCTTCACGAGCTGACGTGCTCGCTCACGTGCCCAGCCGTCGGCGGCCAGTACGTCTTCCACGGTAGCCGGTGGCGCCGACCACTCGTCCGCCTCGGACAGCACGGAGGCGACGGTGCGGACGATGCGCGGGAACCGGATGATCCCGTCCAAGAATGCCTGAGCCGCGACTTCGTTCGCAGCGTTGTAGACCGCGGTGAGGCATCCCCCACCCTTACCTGCCTCGCGGGCGAGGTCGACGGCGGGGAAAACCTGCGAGTCGAGTGGCTCGAACTCCCAGGTGGACGCCGTGCTGAAGTCGCAGGCCGCGGCGGCGCCGGCGACACGGTGCGGCCAGCCGAGCGCCAGGGCGATCGGGAGTTTCATGTCGGGTGGGCTGGCCTGCGCCAGCGTCGACCCGTCGGTGAACGTGACCATCGAGTGCACGATGGACTGCGGGTGGACGGTGACGTCGATCCGGTCGTAGTCGACGCCGAACAGCAGGTGGGTCTCGATCAGTTCGAGCCCCTTGTTGACGAGTGTCGCGGAGTTCAGCGTGTTCATCGGCCCCATCGACCACGTGGGGTGGGCACCGGCCTGCTCGGGTGTGACCGATTCGAGCCGTTCGGAAGTCCAGCCGCGGAACGGTCCGCCCGAGGCGGTGAGAACCAGCCGGTCCACCTCGTCCGCGCTGCCGCCCCGCAGGCACTGGGCCAGCGCGGAGTGCTCGGAGTCGACCGGCACGATCTGTCCCGGAGCCGCCGCTGCGGTGACGAGGGGGCCGCCGGCGACGAGCGACTCCTTGTTGGCCAGGGCGAGCCGCGCACCGGACTCGAGTGCGGCGAGCGTCGGCTCCAGTCCCAGCGAACCGACGAGCGCGTTGAGCACGACGTCCGCTTCCGTGGTCCGCACGAGTTCGGTGACGGCGTCCGGTCCGCTCAGCACGCCGGGCCGATCCAGCGATGCAGCCGCCCGCGGATCCGCGACTGCGACGGAGGACACACCCGTCTCACGAATCTGCCGGTTCAGCAGTTCGACGTTTCCGCCACCGGCCGCGAGTCCCACCACCGTGAACTTGTCCGGGTTGGCGGCCACCACCTCCAACGCCTGGGTACCGATCGAACCTGTGCTGCCGAGCAGCAGGACGCGAGTGGGCCTGTTTTCATCCACCCACCCATTGTTCCTGATGAAATGCGGACGGCCCGCCATGGATGGCCCCACTACATACGACGGGCAGTCGTATGTCACGATATGTCGAGTAGCGCAACCGAATCTGCAGGAGGATCGATCGTGGCCGGTACCCAGTTGGAGCCCTCGTCCAGCGACCCCATCGTGGCCGCACACATCGACACCGCGGAGGTCCCGTCGGCAGCATGGGGCTGGAGCGGTGAGGCGCCGAAGACGTTCCGGTTCTTCGGATGGTTCTTCGCCGTGTTCCTGCTGCTCATGATCATCGGCAACCACACCGGCCTGGTCGAGGACCTGTGGCTGATCGCCTGCGCGGCCCTGATGGTCCTGATCCTCGTTCGCGACATCGTCCTGCGGCGCAAGCCCCGGTAACACGAACCACGAGCGAACCCCTCGCCCCGATCACTCGGGCGAGGGGTTCGTCGTTTCTGCCTGTTCGGCGGACGCTCAGTTCTCGGCGGCGAGCTGCCCGCAGGCGGCCGCGATTTCCTGGCCGCGGGTGTCCCGCACGGTGCAGGACACACCCTGCGCCAGCACGCGCCGGACGAATTCCTTCTCCACCGGCTTCGGGCTCGCGTCCCACTCACTGCCCGGTGTGGGGTTCAGCGGAATGAGATTCACGTGCACCAGTGACCCGAGTGCCTTGCGCAGCTTCTTGCCCAGCAGGTCGGCGCGCCACGGCTGATCGTTCACGTCCCGGATCAGCGCGTACTCGATCGAGACGCGTCGGCCGGACTTGTCCGCGTAGTAGCGGGCGGCGTCGAGGACCTCCGCCACCGACCAGCGGTTGTTCACGGGCACCAGGGTGTCGCGCAGTTCGTCGTCCGGGGTGTGCAGAGACACGGCCAGCGTCACGCTGAGGTCCTCGTCGGCGAGCTTGCGGATCGCAGGCGCCAGACCCACCGTCGACACCGTCACGGAGCGCTGCGACAACCCGAGGCCGTCGGGGGCGGGCGAGGTGATGCGACGGACCGCGGCGACCACTCGCTTGTAGTTGGCGAGCGGCTCCCCCATCCCCATGAAGACGACGTTCGACAACCGGCCCGGACCGCCGTGGACGTCACCGTCGCGCAGAGCGGCCGCGGCGGCACGCACCTGGTCGACGATCTCGGCGGTCGACAGGTTGCGCTGTAGCCCGCCCTGACCGGTCGCGCAGAACGGGCACGCCATTCCGCACCCCGCCTGACTGGAGATGCACAGCGTCGCGCGGTCGGGGTAGCGCATGAGGACGCTTTCGAGCAGCGTCCCGTCGTTCGCCTTCCAGAGCGTCTTGCGGGTGTCCCCGCCGTCGCAGGCCAGGTGCTTGACGGGGGTGAGCAGCGTCGGGAACAGGGCCGCGCCCACCTGCTCGCGCACAGCGGCGGGGAGATCGGTCATCTTCTCCGGATCGGCCTCGAGCCGCGCGTAGTACTGCCGGGCCAGCTGGTCGGCCCGGAACCCGGGCAGACCCAGCTCCTTGACGGCCTCCCGCCGCTCGGCGGAGTCGAGGTCCGCGAGATGCTTGGGCGGCATCCCACGCCGGGGCGCGGTGAAAACGAGGGGAAGCGAGACAGCCATAGTTTCTCCATTGTCCCATTGATTCGGGGGTCGTTGTCGCGCGGATGCCTGATCGACGTCGATTCGCCGCCCGATGCGCATGCGCAACCCGCCCAGGTGGGTGAAGATCAACTTATGTCGACAACACCGGACGACCCCTCGAACTTCCCTCCGGACGTCCCGGCACACCGTGGTCCGAACACCGGTCCGGTGCCCACCGACCCGCCGCACGCCGACACCACACCGGCCGGCGCCGAGCATCCCGACGTCGCACGCCGCAATGGCATCAAGCACACCCGGGTGGGCGCCACGTGGACCGGTCTGGTGATCGGAATCGTCGTTCTGGTACTGCTTCTCGTGTTCATCCTGCAGAACCTCGACAGCGCGACCCTCGAAATGTTCGCCTGGGAATTCACCCTCCCGCTGGGCGTCACACTCTTGTTCGCGGCGATCGCAGGCGCGGTGATCATGGCCCTCGCGGGCGGGGTCCGCATCATCCAGATCCGGCGGGCAGCGAACCGGCAGCGGCGCCTGAACAGTAATTTCTAACTGAACATTAGTTACGCAAGTGGATTGCGCAGACCCTGAGCGAGCAGAATTACTGTCGTGGATATCACCGGAACGGCACGACTGTGAAGGCCGACATGGAGACGACTGTGGCACCGCGTATCGCAGCTGAACAAGCACGATCCTGGCTGCTGGTTCCCGCCGGCAAACCCGAGGGTTTCGAGGCGGCCCATGCCAGCGCCGCCGACGCCGTGATCCTCGACCTCGAGGACGCCGTCACCCCCGACCGCAAACCCCGGGCGCGCGCCGACGTCGTCGCCTGGCTCGGCGAGAACCGCCGCGCGTGGGTGCGGATCAACGACGCCACCACCCCCTACTGGGCGGACGATCTGGCAGCCCTGAACGGTGTTCCCGGGCTCGAGGGCGTCATGCTCGCCAAGACCGAGAGTGGAATGCAGGTCGACGCCACCGCCGAGCGACTCCCCGAGGGCACGAAGGTGCTCGCCCTCGTCGAATCCGCGATGGGACTCGAGGCGGCACCCGAGATCGCCCGGACGGAGGCGACGTTCCGGCTCGCGTTCGGCAGCGGCGACTTCCGCCGCGACACCGGGATGGACGATTCGCCGCTGGCGATGGCCTACCCCCGGTCCCGGCTGACGGTCGCCAGCCGGGCCGCCCGGATCGCACCGCCGATCGACGGCCCCACCCTCGGCACCGACGTCGACGCCCTGGTCCGCGCGTCGGCGCTGACCCTGTCGATGGGCATGACCGGGAAGCTGTGCATGACCATCGCGCAGACGGCCCCGGTCAACGACGCACTGAGCCCGTCCCCGGCCGAGGCCGAATGGGCGCGCGACGTGATCGCGGACCTCGGCGAGGACGGCTCCCGGGTGCGGGACGGCAGTGACCTCCCCAAGCTGGCGAAGGCCAAGAAGATCAACGCGCTCGCACAGCTCTTCCACATCGCACCGCGGTAACGACACCCGGTCAGAGCATCTCCAGCCCGGCGGGCTTTCGGCGAACGTGCACGCGGTAGCGCACGTCGAGAGCCACGCCGGGTGTCCGCGCGAACGCCTTCGATGCCGTCTTCCTGGTGAACTCGATACCGAGGACCCCGCGCAGCGATTCCCGGTCCGGGAATCGCCACCGCGTCTCCACCCGCATCAGGTCGAACCCCTGCGCCGCGAAGAAGGCCTCGACGGTCGCCGGGTTGTACTGCGGCAGGTCGGCCCGCATCCACTCGCCGTAGGGATGGGCCGTGGCATCGAGATCGACCACCACGAGCGCGCCGCCCGGGCGCAGCACCCGCATCGCCTCGCAGATTCCGCGGCCGCAGCCGGGACCGAAGAAATAGGCGGTCCGCGCATGCACGACGTCCACGCTCGCGTCGCCGAGGGGTATGCCCTCGGCCGAGCCGTCGATCACGCGGACGTTCGGCAGGTGCCCCACGCGGGTGCGAGCACGTTCCAGTAGCGGCGGGTGCGGTTCGATTCCGTAGACCGTGGCCGCGGACTCGGCGAAGACCGGGAGGTGGAAGCCGGAGCCGCAGCCCAGGTCGGCGACGGTGCCGCCCGTCCAGTCCACGGCCCCGCGCAGGTGCCGGAAGATCGCCCCGTCCACGTCCTGGGCACGATTCTCGACCTCGTACCACTCCGGCCAGTGCCAGATGTTCGGGCTGGGAATGGTCACGGCAGGGCGGTCAGACGAGGACCGTGAGCACCAGCCACGTCACGAACGCCGACGGCAGCAGGGAATCGAGACGGTCCATGATGCCGCCGTGCCCGGGAAGCAGGGTGCCCATGTCCTTGATGCGAAGCTCTCGCTTGACCTGGGATTCGATGAGATCGCCGAGCGTGGCGGTGACCACCAGGACGACACCGAGGAGCACACCGATCATCGAGTTCTCGTCGAGAATCAGGGTGACCGTGAGCAGGCTGCCGATGACGCAGAACAGCAGCGAACCGAAGAACCCTTCCCACGACTTCTTGGGGCTGATCGCCGGGACCATCGGATGCTTGCCGAACAGCACACCCGCCGCGTAGCCGCCCACGTCGGAGCAGACCACGCCGATCATCAGGCACAGCACCCGCCCGGCGCCGTCGTCCTGCAACACCATCAGCACTGCGAACGACGCCAGCAGCGGGATCCAGGAGGCGACGAACACGGTGATCGCGGTGTCCCGGAGGAAATTCTGCGGTGTCGCCTTCAGCCCGTGGTCGAACAGCCGCCAGACCATGCACACCAGCACGGTCCCCGCGAAGGCGCTGAGCACCCCGACCGGGCCGAACGGCCACCCCAGCCACAAAATCGCCTGACCGCCCGCGAGCAGCGGGATCCGGGGGGCGCTGATCCCGGCCTCCCGCAGGCGCTTGGTGACCTCCCAGGTGGCGACTGCCATCGCGACAGCCACCACGCCGATCCACACCAGCGGCACGTAGACGAGGATCAGGATCAGCGCGACGCCGAGACCGACGCCCACGCCGATCGCGGCGGGCAGGTTACGCCCGGCCTTCGACTTCGCGGCCGGGGCCGCCCCCGGCGCGGGCGACCCCTCGGAGACCGGTTCCGAGGGGTCGCCCTCGGAGATGGGTCCCCCTGGGGTCCCGTGTTCTGCTGGCACGGTCACTGTCCCCGATCCACTCCTCGTCTCGTGACTAAACTTCCAGTAACTCGGCTTCCTTGTGCTTCACCAGTTCGTCGACCTGCGCGACGTACCGGGCGGTCGTCTTGTCGAGTTCCTTCTCGGCCCGACCGACCTCGTCCTCGCCGGCCTCGCCGTCTTTCTGGATCCGGGACAGCTCGTCCATCGCCTTGCGGCGCACGTTGCGCACGGACACCTTCGCGTCCTCGCCCTTGGACTTGGCCTGCTTGACCAGTTCGCGGCGGCGTTCCTCGGTGAGCTGGGGTACCGAGATGCGGATCAGGTTTCCGTCGTTGGACGGGTTCACGCCCAGGTCGGAGTTCCGGATCGCCGTCTCGATGGCGCCGAGCTGCGAGGCCTCGTACGGCTTGACGACGACCAGTCGCGCTTCCGGCACGTTGATGCTGGCGAGCTGCGTGATCGGGGTGAACGCGCCGTAGTAGTCGATTCCGATGCGATTGAACATGCCAGGATTCGCGCGGCCCGTGCGGATCGATCCGAGATCGTCCTTGGCGACCGTGACAGCCTTCTCCATCTTCTCCTCGGCTTCGAAGAGAGCTTCATCAATCACGGCTGGTCCTCCATGTCGTTCTGCATCGATTCGTCACTGCCTCTGTTTCGAGAAAACCCTGTGTCGAGCGTGTCACTCGCGTCATGACTTGACGAGCGTTCCGATCTTCTCACCGGATACTGCCCGAGCGATATTCCCCTCGGTCAGCAGATTGAACACCATGATCGGCATCTCGTTGTCCATACAGAGGCTGAAGGCGGTCGCGTCGGCCACCTTGAGCCCCTGTTCGATGACCTCACGGTGCGTGATCTGCGTGTACATCGTCGCGGTCGGGTCGAGGTTCGGGTCCGCGGTGAACACGCCGTCGACGGCCTTGGCCATCAAGACGACCTCGGCGCCGATCTCGAGTGCACGCTGTGCCGCGGTCGTGTCGGTCGAGAAGTAGGGCATGCCCATGCCGGCGCCGAAGATCACGACGCGGCCCTTCTCGAGGTGACGCTGAGCGCGCAGCGGAATGTAGGGCTCCGCCACCTGTCCCATGGTGATCGCCGTCTGCACGCGGCTGTCGATACCCTCTTTCTCCAGGAAGTCCTGCAGAGCAAGGCAATTCATCACGGTGCCGAGCATGCCCATGTAGTCGGAACGCGCGCGGTCCAAACCTCGCTGCTGCAGTTCCGCACCACGGAAGAAGTTGCCGCCGCCGATGACCACCGCCACCTGCACCCCGGATCGCACGACCTCGGCGATCTGCTCCGCGACCTTGGTCACCACATCGGGGTCGAGGCCGACCTTGCCACCACCGAACATTTCTCCGCCGAGTTTGAGAAGGACTCGATGGAATCCCGTACGTTCGTTGGCTGGTTCGGACATTGCTCTCCTCAGTTCCACAGCTCTCGTCGATCTCGACAGCGGCCGAGTGCACCCACGCGCCTACTCGACCCATTCAGACGGCCATCTTCATCCTGCCTCATCAGGACGGTGGCGGTATACGTAGGCCCCGCCGGGCGAGCGCACTCGTCCGACGGGGCCATACGACTCACACGACTAGCTCGAAGCACCGACCTCGAAGCGAACGAAACGCTTGATGGTGACGCCGGCCTCGTCGAGGATCGCCTTCACGGACTTCTTGGAGTCCTGCACCGAGGACTGCTCGGTCAGCACGACGTCCTTGAAGTAGCCGTTGACGCGGCCTTCGATGATCTTCGGCAGAGCCTGCTCCGGCTTGCCCTCGGCGCGAGCGGTCTCCTCGGCGATGTGACGCTCGTTGGCGACGATGTCCTCGGGGACCTCGTCACGCGTGACGTACTTGGCCTTGAGCGCCGCGACTTGCATGGCGGCACCGCGAGCGGCCTCCGCAGCAGCGTCACCCTCACCGGTGTACTCGACGAGGACGCCGACGGCGGGCGGCAGGTCGGCGCTGCGCTTGTGCAGGTAGACCGCGACCGGTCCGTCGAACGAGGCGATCTTGCTCAGGACGAGCTTCTCGCCGATCTTCGCGGACTGCTCCTGGATGACGGTGTCGACCGTCTTGCCGTCGAGGTCGAGCGCCTTGAGCGCGTCGACATCGGCGGGCTTCGCTGCCGCGGCGACCGTGACGATCGACTCGGCGAGCTTCAGGAAGTCCTCGTTCTTCGCGACGAAGTCCGTCTCGCAGTCGAGCTCGAGCAGGACGCCGTCCTTGGAAACGACCAGGCCCTCGGCCGTGGTGCGCTCGGCACGCTTGCCCACGTCCTTGGCGCCCTTGATGCGCAGCTGCTCGACAGCCTTGTCGAAGTCACCCTCGGCCTCAGCGAGAGCGTTCTTGCAGGCCATCATTCCGGAGCCGGTGAGCTCGCGGAGCCGCTTGACGTCAGCGGCGGTGTAGTTCGCCATGGTGAGCGAGCCTCCTCATATGTCTGTCGGGACGTAAGTCAGGGTAGTACTCGGACCAGACCGTGAAACGGCCCTGACCAAAAGATCTCTGGTCAGGGCCGTGTGCATCGGATCAGGCCTCGGTGGAGGGTGCCTCAGCTGCGGGGGCCTCGGCAGCCGGAGCCGCCTGTGCCTCAGCTGCGGGAGCGGCCTCTGCGGCGGGCGCAGCCTCAGCGGCGGGCGCTGCCTGCGAGAGCAGTTCCTGCTCCCACTCGGCGAGGGGTTCGCCGGCGCCGGCCTCGGGCTTCGCGTCCTTGTCGGCGCTCAGTCCGGCACGGGCCTGCACGCCCTCGGCCACCGCAGAAGCGACGACCTTGGTGAGCAGGGCGGCGCTGCGGATGGCGTCGTCGTTGCCCGGGATCGGGTAGTCGACGAGGTCGGGGTCGCAGTTGGTGTCCAGGATCGCGATGACCGGGATGTTCAGCTTGCGAGCCTCGGCAACGGCCAGGTGCTCCTTGTTGGTGTCGACGACCCACACCGCGGAGGGGACCTTGGCCATGTCGCGGATACCACCGAGAGTGCGGTCCAGCTTGGTCATCTCACGCGTGAGCATGAGGATTTCCTTCTTGGTGCGACCCTCGAAGCCACCGGTCTGCTCCATCGCCTCGAGCTCCTTGAGGCGGAGAAGACGCTTGTGGACGGTGGTGAAGTTGGTGAGCATGCCGCCGAGCCAACGCTGGTTGACGTAGGGCATCCCGACGCGAGTGGCCTCGGCCGCGATGGACTCCTGGGCCTGCTTCTTGGTGCCGACGAAGAGGACGGTGCCGCCGTGGGCAACGGTCTCCTTGACGAACTCGTACGCCTTGTCGATGTACGTCAGCGTCTGCTGCAAGTCGATGATGTAGATGCCGTTGCGGTCGGTGAAGATGAAACGCTTCATCTTCGGGTTCCAACGACGGGTCTGGTGACCGAAGTGCGTGCCGCTGTCGAGCAGCTGCTTCATTGTTACGACAGCCATGGCTGTGTATCTCTCTTTCATTGCCGGTTGATGCAGAGCATCTCGAGACGCTCCACCCTGGCGCCCGCAGACCATCGGACTCACACCGAGATGCGAGACCAGCCGATGGCCGATAACCTGCGCGGGCGCGCGAAGTCGGACTGTGGGAGCACAGACCGCTCGATCAGTGTACGGCCTCCACGCCGAACGCCCTAACCGCCCCTGCCACACCGCGGCCCGCGGCCGCGCGTGCAAGGGTCTTGCGGGATCTGTGGACAAAGCGCGTTCGATCCACATTCTCGACCGCTGCCCGTTCATCGGCCCGGACGTGCGGGATCGTTCATCCATGACGAAGTTCGGGGCGATTCTGCGGGCGCTCACGGCGACGGCCACGGCGTCGACGCTGCTGACCGCCGCGGCGGCCTTCGCCCCGCCCGCCGATGCCGCGCCGAGCGGCGACTTCGACTGGCCGCTGCACCCACGACCGCGGGTGGTCCGGGCGTTCGACAACCCCGAGCACGACTGACTTCCCGGCCATCGCGGCGTGGATCTGGGTGGCGTGCCCGACGAGGCCGTCCTGTCGGCAGGTGCGGGTGTAGTGGTGTTCGCCGGCACGGTGGCCGGCAAGCCCGTCGTCTCCGTCGACCACCCGGGTGGGCTCCGCACCACGTACGAACCGGTGACCGCCCGGGTAACCCCCGGGCAGCGCGTGGGCCGCGGGACCGTCGTCGGCACGCTCGAACCCGGGCACCCGGGCTGCATCGCACCCGTCGCCGCGTGCCTGCACTGGGTCTTCGCCGCGACCGCGAATACCTCGACCCGCTCAGACTCGTCCGCGCGGCTCCGGTACGGCTCGAACCCGTCGGCGGCTAGCGCCACTCCGCGACGGCGTGCCTGCCTGCCGACTCCGGGAAGTCGTCCCCGACCATCGCCGCGAGTTCGACGAACGCCTTTTGCGTCGCGGGACGCAGCAGATCCAGATCCACCACCGCACCCTCGGCGAGGTGCTCGTCGAACGGCACCACCTTCACGGCCCGGCACCGGAGCAGGAAGTGATTGGTCAGTTCCGTCATGTCGATCGTGCTCGAGCCGGGCCGGGCGGCGCTGATCACGACGACCGTCCGCGAGACCAGGTGCCCGTAACCGTGGTGCTGCAACCAGTCCAGCGTGGCGGCGGCACTGCGGGCGCCGTCAATTGCCGGCGAGCTCACCAGCACCACGGAATTGGCGAGTTGCAGAACACCGTTCATCGCCGAATGTATGATCCCGGTGCCGCAGTCGGTGAGGATGATGGTGTAGTACACCTGCAGGATGTCGATCACCCGCCGGTAGTCGTCCTCACTGAACGCCTCGGAAATCGCCGGGTCCTGTTCACTCGCGAGAACCTCGAGACGGCTCGGCGCCTGCGACGTGTGGGCCCGCACATCCAAGTAACGCCGGATCGTCGACTCCGCCGCGATGAGATCACCGACGGTCGAATGCGCCTGCAGCGGCACGCGCTGCGCGAGTGTCCCGAAGTCGGGGTTGGCGTCGACGGCGATCACGCAGTCGCCGCGCAGTGACGCGAACATCGATCCCAGCCCGATCGTGGTCGTCGTCTTGCCGACGCCGCCCTTCAAGGACAGGAATGCAATTCGATAGTCCCCCTGGATCGGCTGCCGGATGCGGTCGAGCAGTGGCGCATCGCGCGCCTCACCTGCCGACTCCCCCGGATTCACCGATCCCCCGTGAGCCGGTGCAGTCCGCGCCGCCACCCTCGGCTCGGCGCCCTGCGTGCCCGTTTGAGGAGAGCATCCGCCACCAGATCCTGACTGGTCACCTGATGCCGGCTCGGCTCGGGGGCGGGACCGTCCCAGGATTGCTGCCCCCACGGATCTGCCGCGGTGTCACTGTCCGTCGCGACCGCGGGCCTGCCGACGTGCAACCAGAGGTCCACGGCGTCGGCGGCCGGTTTCCCATACGGCACGGAGCGCTCCTTGTCTCCCTTGCCGATCACACGCAGCAGCCACTGTTCGCGATCCACCGAACCGAGGTCGAGGCCGCACAGCTCCCCCACCCGTATTCCCGTCGCATAGAGCAGTTCCACGATGAGACGGTCGCGCAGGGCGATCGGATCGTTCTGCTGCGCGCCCGATCCGGCGGCATCCATCACGCCGGCCGCCTGCGACTGCCGCAGCACCGGGGGCCGCGTGCGGTGGGCCTTCGCGGCACCCAACCGGGCGCCGGGATCGGTGGCGATGCGCCGGGTCCGCAGCAGCCAGGGTGTGAAGTTGCGCACCGACGACGTCCGCCGGGCGAGGGTCGTCCGGGCGATGCCGGCCGCGGACTGGCCCGCGAGTCACGACCGCAGCACTTGGATGTCGAGCTCGCCGAGGTGTGCCTCCGGTGACGTCGACAACCAGTGCTGCAGCAGCGACTTCGCGTCCGCGACGTACGCCTTCACGGTGTGCTGCGATCGGCCGCGATCGAGCCCGAGATGCCGCGCGTACTCGTCGAGTACCAGCTCCAACGGTGCCGGCAGGTCGCTGCTCGTAGAGGTAGCAGTCGACTCGGGCGGGAGATAAATCAAGCAGCCGCGCCGCTAGAGTTCTTTTGTGCAGCGAACGATCTCCATCCCGATGTTGTGTGTCCTAGCGTTACTGTCCGCGATCGCTCCGCTGGCCACCGACATGTATCTCCCCGGTCTCCCCCTGATGACGGAGAGCCTGAACACATCCGCGCCGAGCGTGCAGCTGACGTTGACCACATTCATGGCCGGGCTCGGCATCGGTCAGCTCGTCGTGGGACCGCTGTCGGACGGCCTCGGACGCCGGCGCCTGCTGATCGGCGCCACCGTCGTCACGACCCTCGCCGCGATGGCGTGCGCTCTCGCGCCGACCGTCGAAACCCTCATCGCTGCACGACTTTTCCAGGGGCTGAGCGGTGGCGCGGCGATCGTGCTCGCACGCGCCTGCATTGCCGACCGGGCCCGCGGAGACAGCGCCGCCCGGCTCTTCAGCATCATGATGATCATCGGCGGGGTCGCGCCGGTCGTCGCGCCGCTGATGGGGGGCGCCCTGCTCGGGCCGGTCGGCTGGCGAGGGATCTTCTGGGTTCTCACTGCCGCCGGTGTGGCGATGTTCGCGGGAGTGCTGATCCTGGTCCCGGAGACGCTTCCCGTGGAGAACCGGCACGGCGGCGGGCTCACTGCACTGTTCCGGAACGTGCGCTACGTCGTCGGCAACCGTGTCTATCTGGGTTACGCGTTCACGTTCATGTTCGGGTTCGTCGCGCTCTTCTCGTACATCTCCGCGTCCCCGTTCGTCGCGCAGAACGTCCTCGGGCTCAGCCCGGGGCAGTTCTCTATGGTGTTCGCGGTGAACGCGGCGGGCATGGTGGGCGCCGCGATCGTGAACACGCGGCTCGTGGGCACATTCCACGCGCGGCAGCTGCTGGGTTTCGGGGTCACGCTGCTCCTGGCAGCGGG
The DNA here is from genome assembly GCF_001583455.1 of Rhodococcus sp. LB1. NCBI lineage: Bacteria > Bacillati > Actinomycetota > Actinomycetes > Mycobacteriales > Nocardiaceae > Rhodococcus > Rhodococcus sp. LB1. The sequence continues at coordinate 93,138 of NZ_LTCZ01000412.1, forward strand.
CGTCGTGCTGCTGCTCGCCGCGACGCTGATCGATTCGCCGCCCTGGTGGGCGATCCTCATTCCGCTGTTCGTCTCGGTGTCGAGCATCGGTTTCGTCATGGGCAATGCGACGGCGCTGGCTCAGGGTGAGGTGACCAAGGCGTCCGGCACCGGGTCCGCGCTCCTCGGTGCCGGCCAGTTCGGCCTCGCCGCGGTGGTCTCGCCGCTCGTCGGCATCGCCGGCCCCGACACCGCGGTTCCGATGGCCGTCGCGATCCCGTCGGCGGGCGCCGTGGCGATGCTGTCACTGCTGGTGCTGACGCGGCGGACGCACATCTCGTAGCGCGTCCGCCGCAGTGAGTCAGCGGGAGGCACCGTCGCTCGCGGCGAGCTCGGACTTCCACACCCGGAACCCCTCCTCGGTGCGACCGCGACGCCAGTAACCGGAGATCGACGCGGCCGACGCGGGGACGCCCCGTTCCTTGCGTACGTAGGAGCGCAGGTTGTGCATGACTGCCTGCGCCTCACCGTGAATGAACACCTGCGCCGTTCCGGGCAGCCACGCGGTGTCGCGCACCGCCGCGACGAGGGGTGCGTTGTCCCCCGACGCGTCTTCGCCGATCCGGTCCGACGTGTCGCCGCGGTGGATCCACGTGACGTCGACGCCTGCGGGCGAGCCGAAGACGATTTCGTCCTCGGGGCCGGCGACCTCGATGATCACCCGTCCGACCGCCGACGCGTCCAGCTTCTCGACGGACGCCGAGATGGCGGGGATTGCGGTCTCGTCTCCCGCGAGCAGGTACCAGTCGGCTGCCGGGTCCGGCGCGAACGCGCCTCCGGGGCCGCGCAGCCGGAGCACGTCGCCGGCCGCCGCGGACGCCGCCCACGGTCCGGCGACACCGGCGTCGCCGTGCACCACGAAGTCGATGGCGATCTCTCGCTTCACCGGATCCACCGACCGGATCGTGTACGTGCGCAGGACGGGCTCTTCGGGACCCCCGAATTCGAGTTTCGCGTACGCATCGGTGGAGGCATTGGGAACGAAGCTGTCGAATCCCGGGTCGCCGAGGAATACCCGCACCATGTGCGGGGTCAGCCATTCGGTCCGGAGCACGGTCAGTGTCGCAGTCGGCTTTGCCACAGGCATCTCTCCAATGAACTCAAGTTGGTTAGTGTTACCTAACTACGGTACAGGAGTGACTACCGACGGCGGTCAGAGCGGAATCAGGTGGTGCTTCTGCTCGCCGCGGGCGGAGTGCTTGTCGCGGAGCAACGTCAGCGCCCGCCGGATCTCGAGCCGGGTGGCGGACGGTTCGATCACCGCGTCGATGTAGCCGCGCTCGGCGGCCGAATACGGTGTCGCGACGTTCTCGTTGTAGGCGTCGACGAGTTGCTGCCGCATCGCGTCCTGTTCGTCGCCGGCGGCTTCGAGTTCGCGGTGGTAGAGGAGACTGATCGCGGCCTCGGCGCCCATGACCGCGATGCGTGCGGTCGGCCACGCGAAGTTCACGTCGGCACCGAGTTGCTTGCACCCCATCACCGCATATCCACCGCCGTAGGACTTGCGGACCACCACAGTCACTTTCGGCACCGTGGCCGCCGCGAACGCCTGCAGGAAGCGGCCGCCGCTGCGGAGCACACCGTTCCGCTCCTGTTCCAGCCCGGGCAGGAAGCCCGGCGTGTCGACGACGAACACGAGGGGAATCTCGTAGGCGTCGCAGATCCGCACGAAGCGGGCCGCCTTGTCCGCGCTGACCTGATCCAGTGCCCCACTGAGAAATTGCGGCTGGTTGGCCACGACTCCGACGGATCGCCCGTCCACCCGGGAGAATCCGGTGATCACGTTCGGTGCCGTCTGCGCGGCGAGTTCGTGAAAGTCACCGTCGTCGAAGATGTTCAACAGCAGGTCTTGCATGTCGTAGGCGGCGTTGTCCGCGTCCGGCATGAACTCGTTCAACGCCAGATCGTTGTCGGTGATGTCGGGTTCGAGGCCGGGGTTCACGATCGGCGCCTCTTCGTGCCTGCTGGACGGGAGGAAGCCGAGATACTCCCGCACCCAGGCGAACGCCGCCTCTTCGCTCGGCGCGACATGGTGGACGTTCCCGTTCTCGGCCTGAGCGCGGGCGCCACCGAGTTCGTCGAGGGTGACGTCCTCGCCGGTGACGGATTTGATGACTCCGGGACCGGTGACGAACATGTACGCCTGCTCGTCCACGGCGACGACGAGATCGGTGTTGATCGGTGCGTACGCCGCACCGCCCGCACATTTGCCGAGGAGGATCGAGACCTGCGGGCACACTCCGGACAGCGGGATCTGGCGGCGGCCCATCTCGGCGTACCAGGCGAGCGACGTGACAGCGTCCTGCACGCGTGCGCCGCCGGAGTCGTTGATGCCCACGCAGGGGCAGCCGATCCGCGCCGCGAACTCCATGATCGACGCGACCTTGCGACCGAACATCTCCCCCACGCTGCCACCGAACACGGTGTGGTCGTGCGAGAACACCGCCACCGGACGTCCGTCGACAGTTCCGTGGCCGGTGACGACGCCGTCACCGTACGGGTTGTCGGGGGCTCCCGGGTTCCTCGCCATCTGTCCGACCTCGATGAAACTACCGCGGTCGAGCAGCATCCGGATCCGTTCGCGGGGTCCGGGCAGGCCTTTCTCCGCGCGGCGCGCGATCGCCCTCGGGCTCCCCGGATTCAGCGACTGCTCGAGCCGAACCTCCAGGTCAGCGAGCAGTTCCGCCGTGGTCCTAGTCATGTGAGATTCCTCCTCAAGACGCCCCCGAGCAGACTGCACTCCCGGAGCGCCGGTAGTTCCCTCATCGGAGACCGTACGTGCACCGACCGGGCCCTATGGGTGAGCCGACTGGACTCTAACCTCGGGCTTTCACGCTGGTCATGCCCGGGCCGCGTGTTGATCATGAAGAAAGGTGCTCTGAACTGGGAGAATATGGCTTGCTGAGGGCCAATATTCACTGCGTTCGAGGAGCACCTTTCTGGTGGGCAAGTCTACTTCGTGGTACCCGTCGCTGTCCGTCGACTCCGCCGGAACTGGTGTCGTGTCGCACGCCGGGGCGATGTTGTTGCTACGCACGGCCGAGAAGTCCGGTCTGACCACCGCGTTGTCGAGCGCGCTCGAGCCGTGGCGTAAACCGACGACCTCCCACGATCCGGGCAAGATCATCGCCGATCTGACGATTGCACTCGCCCTGGGCGGCGACTGCCTGGCCGATATCGCGCTGCTGCGGGAAGAACCCGCAGTCTTCGGTCGGGTGGCGTCCGATCCCACCGTCTCGAGACTGATCGCCGCATTGGCCGCTGACGCTCCGAAAGCGTTGGCGGCAATCAACTCCGCCCGTTCGGCAGCCCGACGGATCGCTTGGAGCGCCGCCGGTGAACAGGCTCCCGATCATGAGATCGACGCCGGACATCCGCTGATCATCGACCTCGACGCGACCCTGGTGACCGCGCACTCGGAGAAGGAAAACGCTGCCGCCACCTACAAGAGAGGGTTCGGCTTCCACCCGCTGTGCGCGTTCGTGGACCACGGACCGGACGGCACGGGAGAGCCCTTGGCGATGATGCTGCGACCGGGCAACGCCGGCTCCAACACCGCCGCCGACCACATCGAGGTCATCCGACAGTCGTTGCGGCAGTTGCCGTTCACCGCCAAGGGTGGGCGGGTCGGCCGCAAGGTGCTGATCCGCACCGACGGGGCCGGCGGCACCCATGCCCTCATCGACTACCTGACTACACAGAAGTTGTCGTACTCGATCGGCTTCGGTCTGACCGACTCCATCGTCGCCGCCATCGAAACCCTCCCCGAGCAGGCCTGGATCCCCGCCCTGGGCGCGAACGGGCAACCGCGCGACGGCGCCTGGATCGCGGAAGTGACCGGGGTGCTCGATCTGCCGGGCTGGCCCGAAGGGATGCGGGTCATCGTCCGGAAAGAACGCCCGCATCCGGGCGCACAACTGCGCTTCACCGACCGCGACGGGTTGCGGTTGACCGCGTTCGTCACCAACACCGAAGGTGGTCAGTTGCCCGATCTCGAACTGCGGCACCGGCGCCGGGCACGCTGCGAGGACCGCATCCGGAACGCGAAAGCCACCGGCCTGGAGAATCTTCCGCTGCACGGATTCGACCAGAACCGGGTCTGGCTCGCCGTCGTCGCCCTCGCGGTCGAGGTCACCGCTTGGATGCAGCTGCTTGCGCTCACCGACGACCCGGCCAGTCGGTGGGAGCCGAAGCGGCTACGACTACGCCTGTTCGCGATCGGCGGGCGCATCGCCCGTCACGGGCGAAAAGTGCATCTGCGGTTGTCCGCCCACGCGCCCTGGATCGACTTGGTGATCACCGCATTGGCCCGTCTCAACGCGATCCCCGACCCCCTCTGACCAGCATCAATCCGACCACCGAGACGAAAGGAAATCAACTTTCGGGGCCCTGGACCCCGACGACCACCCGACCGCGTCGGGCGAACGCGCGTTGCCGAGCACCGAATCCACGCCCGAAATACCCAACCTGAAATTGATCAGAGCGACACATCAGACGCATGCAAGATCGAGGCTAAGTACCCACGACGGGCACAACTACCCCCTCCGGCACAACGCTGTTAGGACTCACAGACTCGATCAGGACTCGATGTCGGTCCGCGGCGTGCTCTCAGTTAGTGCTAAACCGCCGGCAAACGAACATGGCCAACCGCGCCAGGCGGACAGGGCGATCCGGGGATGACGCGGGCGGATGGGCCGGCAAATAGCTCCGCTACGAGCCGGACGCCATCAACAGGCTCAACACCTGCGCGACGAAGTTCCGCCACAATTCCTCGGTTGACCCCATATCTCACTCCTTCATGCAGTTGTGAGGTGCGCTATATGAAAGTTTCTACCCCAACCTGTCGTCGATCAGTCGCTTCGACTCGCACTACAGACACGCGAGCACGATGAAGTGTGCGCCGAGCGGACTCTCGAAGGGCTCGAGGTCTCACCTCTGCCGCGACCAGCCGGTGTCCTAGGATCCGACGAAGCACTCCGTCACGCCACCTGCGTCACCGACATCGAGCGACCATCGTCGTGCTCGGATCGGGAGACCCCATGTAGCCTCCGACCAGCTGGTACTACAACTTCGTCAACTGGTGGAATCAGTTCTAGGAGACATTATGATCGGCGTCGTGTTCGATCTTCCGGTGTACTGGCTTGCTAGTGCCCTGCGACCAGGCAGCGTTCAATCGAACATGGAATCATTTCTAGCCCAACCGAATCGAGCGGGCACCACCTCAGAATGAGAAAGATGCCGACCGGCCCGAGTCCCGCCGCCACTCGACGACCAGCAACCGGATCCTGCGCTGTGTCGCTACTTGTGCGCCACAGCAGCGTCTACGTAGATCTCATACTATCTGCCACTGGTGTGGCAGATGTTGGAGATAGACGTGTGTCACGGCTACCCGCATCACTTTGCGGTGGTGTGGGTTTGACCGTGTCCCACACCGACGCTTGTGGTGCAGGAACATGCTGTTTCGGATTCACCCCCATCCGCTGCGTGACGGTGGGCAGGCTGTGGCGGACCCGGCGGTGCCGCGGTCTGCTCGGGGTGGGAGCGTGTTTGTCGCGCGATGGCCGTACCGGCGCGTGTTCGGCGACCCGGACCGCGGGCATCTGCCCACGCCGACGAGTGGCCTTGCCTCGACCCAGCAAGGCGCGTTTGGCCAAGTTCACACCGGCTACATGGTCGCGGTTGCCGCCGACTCGGCAGCGGGAACACCACGCGGTGTGGTAGCCGCCGGGGCGGGCAAGTGGTTCGTCGCAGCCCGGGCACCATGCAGAGGATCCTCGGGAGGGCACCGAGACCACTGTTATGCCGGCACCGGCACCGGCGGCGGCGTGCGCGAGCGCAGCGGCGGCTTTGCGGCGGGCTGATTGGGCGGCCCGGTTGTTGTTGACCCGCCCGTGGTCCCGAGTCTCGAGGGTTGTGAGATCCTCCACCGCGATCACCTGCGCGTGAGCGGCGCTGGCGTACTCGGTGGCCTGGCGGGCGAAGTGGAACGCCAGTTCCCGGTTGATCCATCCACGCTTGGCACCCACCGCGGTGCGGTGCTCGTTCAGGACGGCGATCTTTGCCTCCAACTCAGCGCGGACCTGGGGTGGGGCGGTGGCGGCCAGTCGGGTCAACCGTGCGGCCTTGGCGTGCAGCAGCTGGCCTTCGGCTTGCAGGCGCGCGAGTTTGATTCCGAGGCCACGGTCGTCGTAGGTCCAGCCCCGGTAGTCCGACACCAGCCCGTCAGGGTGGTCGGTGGTGATGGCGGCGGCGCCGAGCGTGGACGGGGACCAGTCGACCCCGACCGCAACGGTCGCCAATTCCAGGTCGCCTGCGGAGACGAGTTCCGTCGCGGCGCACCGCCACAACAGGCCCTTCCGGTCGAGGATGAGGGTCGGCAGATGCCACTCGATGACAGGCCGGCCGTGCAGGTGGTTGGGGATGGCGGCGGTCAGCCGCACCCGCC